>JAPPBX010000017.1 GCA_026702755.1 Candidatus Poribacteria bacterium
CGCAATAACTGGTTCATAGAGGTCCCACGATCAATTTTTGAAAGTCAAGTGGCACACTGGCATCCTGATATGCGTCAGTCCGCATCGGCACTAAATTTACAAGAAAAGATCAAGGAGTCGAACGATGTAGCACATCGGCGGCTTAAACAGCTTCGCAAGTGGCGCTGGACCGCCATTGGCTTCGGGATAGGCTTCTTTGGCATCGGCTTGTTATTGATACGGTTTATCCTCAAATGAGACGATCGTATGCAGTTTGGAAATCAACCTGTTTGAGGTGTATCTGGATAGTTGGAAACCACCTTTTATTTTCAAACTCACACTATAGAAATGAAAAAGGGCACAACAACTTGAGACTTGATATTGACAAAAGAAAATTCAGTCTCCCGTCCAGTCGGCGGTGGCGGTTAGAGGGTAGATGGTCTACTCAACACCGACGGTCAACTCAAAAACTGCTATCGTAGATGGGAAGATATATGTCGCTTCCCATCTACAAATCTACTCATAAAAGGGACCACTGATAAATATACTGAATCACCGTAATATATTATGTGTATTTGGTAATTTTACACCGTTTCATAAATGAGGTTCACAATGTTATTTATATGGCATGATCCTGTTGATATAACAATAACAGAAGTCTCTGGCACTCAACATGAAATTAAGAAGGCATCAAGAATTTCTATCGACCATAGGAATTTTGATCAGTTTACTATTCAGGTTGAGTATTATGCTGCGGGAGATAAACACGGCGTTGATGTGAAATGCGCGCTCTCGGGTTTTATAAATTGGAAAGAGTTTCAGCGGATTCAGCGGATTTTCGAGAACGAATACAAAAAGAGACTTGAGTACGGAGGCGATATTGAAGAACTTCCTTAGGTTGTTTATTGTTCTGGTTAAGGACGTGTGTTTCTCAAAAGCAGACCGGTTCATCGCCAAATGGCTATTTTCTTCGTTCCACCCTGTAGGTGGTTTGCGAGCTGCTGCGTGGTATTGGCCTGTTAGTAACTTACTAACAAGGCGTGCTGCCCCCCCCCCACTTTACACCCGATAAGTAGAATTGCTTCACATATCCCTTCACACCGCTGCGTCAGCGTTTGCTGCTGGCGTAGCTTTTTCGCGTCTGTCCCCTTTTTTTCCTATTGTGACTGTTTTCGTTCACGCACTGCAGTTCGATCTCTACCTATCTCCTGCTGCGGTAAATGGACTTTGGAAACCAACCTGTTTGAGACGTATCTGGATAATTGGAAACCCCACCTTTTGTTCTCAAACTCACTTTCACTTTATAGAAATGAAATTAGAACTTGTAGAAATAGGGAGGTATATTTTAGATGAAAAAATTTCTCTTCACCATTTCCGTATGTTGTATTTTATTTCCCACACTCCTCCATAAGACGAACGCAGGACCAAATGATGCCGTGAGTATCCCGGATACTGAGCTCCGTGCTATCATCGAAGGACTACTCGGCAAGGATTCAGGAGATACAATCACCGAGGGTGAGATGAGTGGCATAGGCGACATGAATAACGAAATAATTGCGCGGACACCGGCGGGGACAAGCGGCTTCGGTAACACCAAAATTACCGATCTCACCGGCCTCGAATATGCAACCAATTTAAAGATTATAACTCTCTTTTATGAACATATCACTGACCTATCCCCTCTGGCGGACCTTACAAATTTGGAAGAACTACGACTCCCAGGCGATACTTTCCTGATTAAGCATGGTGATATTGATGACCAGGGACCCAGCATCACGGATATATCAGCCCTGACGAAACTAACAAAGTTGAAACAACTGGATCTTTCCGAACAATCCATTACAGATCTTGAACCACTGCGGGAGTTAACGGCGTTGACAAATTTAGATCTTGGAGCCAGCACGGAGACTGGAAATCGTTCACTGTCAAATCTCGAACCATTGAAGGGTTTAACAGCATTGACAATCCTAAATCTAAGTTACAATCAGATTACGGATGTATCCCATCTCAGTGGGCTCACTGCCTTAACGCGTTTGTGGCTTCCAGTAAACCTCGGGCTTCAAGACATCTCACCCCTGAGGACTTTAACAAACCTTCAACTATTACATCTGAATGGTACCAACATTACTCACGAGACACTATCAGAGACGTTACCTGCTTTATCAAATCTGAACGACTTAAATCTTTTAGGGACTCCAATCTCAGATCTATCGGTGTTAGATCGTTTACCGACAGATGCCACGTTGACGAAACTGGATCTGCGTTTCCTGACACACTCCGGCAGAACTGGAGCTCAGAGAGGCCGGTTGTTGACAGATATTACACCTTTGATAGGGCTCCAGCAGGCAGGAAAAGTCACATCCATAATTGATCTGAACTGGAACTGGAACCTCGACTACGACTCTCTCTACACAGAGATTCCAGCTCTCATAGCGGCTGGTATTAATACTCGGTATTCATCCTTCACGTTTGCGTTTGAGGGTGAATCTGCGAAAAATCACGTAGGGAGACCTGGGACAAGACATACATTTGTGGCGAGAGCCTCTACGACTTTCCAGTACGGGGAGAACCCAAATTTCAAGGGAGTGCCTGTCACCTGGACGGTTACAGCACCTGATGGCACCAAAACTGCGTCGGAGGCAGTTACAGGAAACGATGGATTGACAAGAGTTTCCATTATCCTCGGAAATGCTGGGCAAACCCACACGGTGGATGCAGTCGTCCCAGCAAAGACGACATCAGTGACTGATCTGCAGCATGACGAACTCAGCGTGCGTTTCACCGCAACCGCAGACAACAAAGCTCCGATTGCTCCCGACCCAACGCTTTCCGGACTTACTGTGACCTTTGAAGACTATCCAGAAGATCAACCCATCGATGAATTTGGAATCACTATAAAATTCTCTGAACCGATCACCGAGTTTCAGATGGAGGATATTATCATTGAGACCAAACTCGCTACTGGCACAGGTGCCGCAGCCTTGAAAGAACTCGCACCCGCAATACAACCGACACAGATATACCCCGCAAGGATTGGACTGCCCGCCGATGCCACTGGAACCGTGCGACTCATCGTACGCGCAGGGGCGGCACTCACCCCATTGGGGCAGATAGGGCCCGTTACAAATACCGCCTCTGAATTCATTGCGTTTGGGCACGCCTACGATGAAGATATCCGCTACCGTCCACCCCCAGCACTCGTCGTCATCAAGATAGACTTCGCCAAAGGCATGTTCTGGATTCAGAATACAACACAGTATCGCTTCAGTGTAGAAATGCGCATTTATTCCGAAGATCATCGAGATAAATGGTTTAAAGTATCAGAGAGGGCTCTCATCCCTATAGAGGACGCAGAGACTTTGGCTTTTTCCCTCACACCCCCTGAGACAGACGACGCTTCTATAAAACATTTGAATAGTGAACTTCTCTTGAGCCAGAACCAGAATCAGCCGCTGAAACTATCATCTCAGAAATTTTGTATTAAGCTCATTAGAGCCATTACTGTTGACACTGCCAGTAATATGAACGAAGATTTCCGAGTCAAAGATACACGCTGGGCACCACCCGGAGATGTGATATTCCGTCAATACGATAAGGCGTGGGACGTAAAACTAAAGGGGCTGCGTCGCGATCACCTTGCTTATTACCGTTTTCCACTTGACGGGAAGTTAGCAGATTCTTGGAATGTGGAGGAGTCAGTTCCTGCTGCGCCCTCTAAGTCAAGTCGTCAATTGCGAGTTGTGTTATCGCAGTTCCGTTCAGAGCATACAGAATCAGGCGTTATCGTCGAATGGACGACGGCATCAGAGCTGGAGAATGCAGGTTTTTATGTGCTGCGGAGTCGGGAGAGATCATCAGATTTTGTCCGAGTGTCTCCAAGTTTGATTGTAGGTGCTGGCACGACGACTGAACAGAACACCTATACCTATCAGGATACAACGGCTGAAGCGAATGTCCCGTATTACTATCGTCTGGAAGAGGTCTCGTTATCGGGTGATCGTCGTGCGTTAGCGACAGTGCGGTTGCGGGGGCATGTTTCAGCGGCAAATAAGGTGTTGTGGAAGTGGGCGGATGTGAAATCTCAAGATTAATCGCTTCTTCTTTTCTACTTGCATTTTAAGAATTGTCATTCTATACTGATGGGAAAGCCTACAGAAGGAAGTGGAACAATGCGAGTACTCATTATGTCGGATATGGAAGGTGTCAGCGGCATTGTCGTGTGGGATCAAGTGAGCGGTGGCGCGGCAATGTTTGAAGAAGGTCGGCACCTCTATACGGAAGAGATTAACGCCGCAGTACGTGGTGCAAAAGCCGCTGGCGCGACAGAGATTGTCGTTGTGGATTGTCATGGCGCAGGACAAGGTTGGACCTTTAATTCCCTTATCCCTGATAAAATTCATCCGGATTGTGAATGGGTAGCACATCACGGATGGGGACGCTACGAGGATATGTGGAAGGATGGGTGTGATGCGTGCTTACTCATCGGTATGCATGCCCGCAACGGCACGCCTGATGGTGTGTTATGTCATACGATTTCCAGTGTACAATACCGTAATCTCTGGTTCAACGATGACCTTGTCGGTGAAACTGGGGTGAACGCCGCACTCAATGGGTGCTACGGTGTGCCGGTCGCGCTTGTCACAGGCGACGCGGCAGTCTGCCGAGAAGCCAAAGAACTCCTCGGCGACGCGCTGCCTACAGTCGCCGTTAAACAAGGGTTAAGCCGATTTAGTGCCAGGCAACTCCCACCGGTGCGTGCCCGCCAATTGATTGAGGACGCAGCAAGAGATGCACTTACAGACCTGACACGAGTTAAACCTTACGTTCCTGATGCACCAACAACAATCAAAATCGAACTCGCAAGCGTCGATAAACTCGCGGAATTTAAAGGACGCGCAGGCGTTGAAATAACGGGTCCTGTCACCGTTGAAAGCCACGCAAAAGATTGGCTGACGGCGTGGAATCAGTTCTGGCCCTACGCTTAGGATTCGTCAAGCACATCGAGCGGATCGCCAGAGGCATCTGCACGTTCTAAAATCTCGACTTCGTAACCATCTGGGTCGGTAATGAATGCCATTTTCATTCCACCGGATGTGAACTGTTCGCGCCACTCATCGGGCCAAATTTCCAACCCTGCCTTCTCCAACCCGTCGCAAAATTCGACAATATCTGGAACACCGATGGCAAAGTGCATCAGATCTTCTTGGACTTGAAGTTCAAAATCGGGTGAATAGGTTAATTCTAATGTATGTGCGTTGCCCGGAAGTTCAAGATGTACGATCTGGTTGCCAGCCGGGGATTTATCACTCCGACTGAGGACTTCAAACCCCAAGTGATCGCAATACCAATCGATAGAACCGTCAAGGTCGCTGACGCGAACCCGTGTGTGTAAAAAAACTGCCATTATGGATCTCCTTAAGCTCTTATCAGGATTTTTCGGAGGATTGAGGCGGTCTGGGGCGGGCTGACTCTTCCCTCCCATTGTCTGCCCATTCAACCCATTGATTATACATTTTCTGCTCACCGGCAAGCCGAGCATTGTCCAATTCTTTTTCCCTTTCCTTTTGTTTCTTTTCCCGCCAGTTATCGTATAGAGCTTTGGCTATCATTACGATACCCTCCCCAATTTCAGTTAAGACTGAAGAAATATAAGTAAAGAGTGGTATTAAAGCACTAATGTTTAGCAAACCTTGTTTTAGGGTTGTATCTTTGGGTTTAACCCTCATTACATATACTACTATCATAGCACCTATGAGTATCAGAAATGCAATTGTCCACTCTTTTGTTATGTGGAGTTCATTCTTCTTTTTTTCCTTTTCTTCACTCATAAAGAATTACTTTCTGTGTTAATCGCATGAACCCTGCTCATTTTTAAGAATTATACCCTTTTTACACTTATTTGTCAAGATAACAAGATTTTTGATTTTTGGTTTTTAATTGAGAATGTGTGTGTTACCATGTATAATATCTTAAACAATAGAAACAGGAAAATCTTATGACACACTGCGCTCATTCAACAACGTGGAGAATGGTGGGTCGGACGAATCCAGGAAATCCGCAGCGTAAATTGCCAAGAAAGAACGCGCGACGAATTGCTGGATACGCTGAAAATCACCCTCGGCGAAATGTTGGAAATCAACCGCAAGGAAGCCGTCAGTCTTGTTGAGGATGGGTATCAGGCAATTGCAATTCAACTATGAAGCGAGGAACAATGACCCGAAAAACTGACAGACCGAATGTTCTCTTTATCATGTCCGACCAGCACCGATACGACTATCTGGAAACTGTTGAGGGTGCGCCTACCGCACTCAATACCCCTAACTTACGGCGGTTAGCAGAAGGGGGTGTAAGTTTCCCAAGCTGTACAGTCAATGCGCCCGTCTGTGCACCATCACGAATCGCACTCGCTTCTGGACTGCAACCCTCTCGATTAGGGGCAGTGGACAATGGGAGTTTTTTGCCCGCCACCGTGCCGACCTACTATCAGCAACTCCGCGATCACGGCTATCGCGTTGGATGTGTCGGAAAACTCGATCTTGCGAAACCCGATGGCTATAACGGACGCTACGGTGACCGTCCACGCACCTACAGTTGGGGATTCACACATCCTGAAGAGTGTGAGGGCAAAATGCATGCTGGAAGTTCACCAACGCCTATCGGTCCTTATACCCACTACCTTCAGGAGAAAGGCATGCTCACGGCGTTCCACGAAGATTATCGGAAACGGAGCAGTGGCGGCTGGATTAAAAACGGTTCTCACGATTCCGTTCTCTCAACGGAGGATTTCGCTGATACTTACATCGGCAGACGTGCGACAGAATTTATTGAAACCATTCCTGACGACTTCCCATGGCACATGTTCGTGAGTTTCGTCGGACCGCATGATCCGTTCGATCCACCGACTGAATATGGCGACAAGTATCGGAATGCTGAGATGCCTCCGGCTATCGTTGACGATATGGAGGGGAAGCCTGAGTGGGTCAAACGGCGCGTTGTTAATATCAGTCCTGAAGAGATTACTGTAACACGTCAGCAATACTGCGCAGCGACAGAACTCATTGATGACCAGATCGGCGAAATGATCCGCGCGCTCGAACAGCGAGGAATGCTTGACAATACCTATATCATTTACTCAAGCGACCATGGAGAGATGCTTGGAGATCACGGACTCTACACCAAGAGCGTCGCCTATGAAGCCTCATTGCAAGTGCCACTTATCGTCGCTGGACCTGGCATCCCAAGAAATCAGGTTTCAGACGGTTTGGTTGAGTTGATTGATCTGAATCCAACGATATGCGACTTCGCTGGCGTGCCGGTGTTGCCGCGTATTGATGCCAAGTCTATTGTACCTGTCCTGCGTGGTGAAACCGAAACGCATCGCACTGAAACGGTGAGTGCGCTCCGAAACTTCCGATGCATTCGGACAACAACACATAAACTCATCGAAAACTACAACGACGTAACCGAACTCTACGATTTGGAAAACGATCCCGCGGAGCTGCACAACATCGCGCAGTCAGAACGCAAAATTGCGGGAACACTCAAAGGACGTTTAGGGAGACGATTCCGGTCGGAATTGGGTAAGGATTGATAAATTGGGATGGATACGAACCGCACTTATGATGCAGAACGTGCATATCACCACATCACACAACTCGCTTTTCCGAGACTCGTAGGCAGCGCGGGTGAGACAAAAGCACAAGACTACATCGTCCAAAAATTCAAAGCGTTGGGACTCAATGTTTCATGGGAACCCTTCTCATTCACAAAATTCCCCGCCGAAGTATTGCCTCGCCTCCTTTCTGCTCTCTTTGTGCCGGTCGTTTTATCTGTGCCATGGTTCGGCGAGCGATTTCCAATACCTGTATGTGTCGCCTGTCTATTGAGCCTTTCTGTAGCAATGTCCTTTACGCAGTGGCACAAACGGCTTGAAGGAGTGTATGATGTTGGTAAAAAACATCGCACAGAAAATATTATCGCAACAAATAGTGGGAAGCCAGACAATAACACCCCTGCTTTTTTGTTCGTCGCACATTATGACTCCAAGTCACAGGTATTGCCAATTGCTGTGCGTGCAGCAGCTTACGGTATCGCAATTATCGGTCTTGTTATATTGACAATCGTGATGGTCGTTAAAGTTGGCAGGGGTGTCTGGTTACCTGATGCCATCGTCTGGAGTATTGCTGGAATCACCACTTTTTGTCTATTGCTTTTACAAATCAATTTGACGCAAAACCACTCTCCGGGGGCGTTTGATAACGCTTCGGGTGTTGGGGTTATGCTTGAAGTAGCACGTGCGGTTGTCGAGCGTGGTGAAAGAAAATCTGTCACATTCCTCGCCGCTGGTGCCGAAGAATACGGCATGTGCGGTGCATTACGCTATGTCCAAGCACATACCGATGAGTATGACCGAGAAAATACCTACGTTATTAATTTAGACGGACTCGGCGTTGGGAATGGCGTTAGCGTTGTTACACGCTACGGAATTCCACCCGTCCGGACAACGCGTGCATTAATAAGTCTATTTCGGACATCAGGTGAGTCGCTCGGCATACAGGTTTCGGAACGTTACCTACCGATCGGTGTTGGGTTGGATAGCATTCCGATTGCGAGCCGTGGGTTTGAAACGGTTACGCTAACGGCAGGCGATGTGGGTAGTGCTGCTTTGAGGATTCACTCAAAACGGGATAGAAGCGATTTACTCAATGTTGAAAGTCTACAACAGGTAGGTGAGTTAATTGTCGATGTCATTGAACATGCCTAAGAAAACACTTCCAGTTACGGGTGTTATCCTCGCGGGGGGTCGGAGTCGGCGGATGGGGCAGAACAAGGCGTTAATTCAACTCGGTGACGATTCACTCATTGAACACGTTATCCGCTGCATGCACCTTGTTGTTGACGAACTTTTGCTTATCACCAATACACCAACTGAATATGCGCACCTCAACGTGCCGATGCACGGTGATATTATCCCGGATACTGGTGCCTTGGGGGGTATCTATACCGGCTTGACGTACGCTTCGCATGACGCGGTGCTTTGCGTTGGGTGTGATAACCCCTTTTTACAACCCAAGCTACTCTCCTATCTAATTTCTATCTTAGGTGAATACGATGCAGTGATGCCTTACACGCACGGTAGTAGGCAGACTCCGTTCTGCCGTAATCAGGACATCAAGGTTACAAACCCCACCCACAGCAACGATCAGATAACCCTCCAAACGTTGTGTGCTGCCTACGCTAAACGTTGTCTGCCTATCATTGAGTTGATGCTGCAGGAGTCCGAATTGCGTGTTCATGCACTCGCGGAACGTGCACATATCCAACGCGTTTCACCTGAAGTCTGGCAGAGGTTTGATGCAGAAGGTATGTCCTTTTTTAACATCAACACACCTGAAGATTTTGAGAAAGCGGATTCTTATATGAGGTCCCAAACTCTGGATTAAGGCTTTTTTACACTTTCTACAACCCGCGTAAACTTGCGCTTTGATTTCGATACCTTTTTTAAACCTTTTCGTTGAAGATCTCCCTCTTTGTACCTATAGTTAACCCAAGTTGCCACCTATGTATCCGAATCTATTAGATGATCAGAAGTGTTGTAGCATAGACTGTTCGTCTGTGCTTCTGTGTCCGAAAACCAAAAATTTACGCTACAAAATGCCGCAGATAATCAACGTCGTTAGCATTAGCGGAAGGCGAGGATACAATCCTCGCCAGCAGTAGTAGGGACCTTATTCGTTGAACAGTTATCCAATATATTTTCGGATTTTACTATGAATACCTTCCAATTCTGGGATGCTGAAGAAATTTTTAAGACATTTGAAACGGAAAATTACGAATTTGCAACCCTATCGCCTATAATATCTGTCACGTGTCACAAGGCAATGTTGTTGATTGGAGGATACGATGAAAAACGACGATGCAAAATGGATTGAACGCATCTTGGCGGGCGACGAATATGCCTTCACTGCTCTTGTAAAAAAATATGAAAAGCAGATACACGCGTTCGTATGGCGGAGGGTAAGGGACTACCACGCTGCTGAAGAGATTACGCAGGATACTTTTCTCAGGGCTTATGAAAAACTTGGCACGCTGAGGAATCCAAACCGGTTTTCGGGATGGCTTTATATGATCGCTACCCGTTGTTTCCTTACATGGCTTGGCCAGAAAAGAATCCACATGCAGTCCTTAGAAGCGATGAGTGAAGCAGAAGTAGAAGCACTGTTTTACGCCCAATATATGGCGGAACAGACTGAAAAGTTGGCGACAGAAAAGCAACGCCAAGTCGTTGCGTACCTCCTTCAAAAATTACCGGCGCGTGAGCGGACAACGGTGGTGCTTCATTACCTCAGTGAAATGACGTGTGAAGAGATTGGTGATTTTCTGGAGGTATCGCCGAATACGATTAAGAGTCAACTCCATCGCGCTCGGAAGCGGCTGAAAGGGGAGGAATCTATGGTTCGCGAAACATTAGGCAACTTTCAGAACTCTGATGACCTTATGGATGACATTATGAAATGGACGCAGGTAAATGAACCCGGTGTGGCAGGGTCAGTAGGAACCCTGTCTGCAACTTCGGAAAATACCCTTTATGTTGTTGTGGAGGATGAAAGTATCTACAAATTGCCAATGGGTGAGGAGGCATGGCAGCTTGTAAATGCTAACTTTCTGCATCAGAATACTCGCGGCGAAATACCCATAGCAGAGCGGGATGGTATACTTTATATTATTCCATCTCATGAATTGTTTGCGTCAACCGATGGGGGTGTAACATGGGAATTTGTTGGTCCCTGTCCAAAAGGTTATACGCGAGAACTTTTGATAACGGAAGATGCCTTCTATCTCTGCCTTGGTCATGGGATATTTCGGTCCGATGATGCTGGCAATTCGTGGGAGGCCATGAATGATGGTTTGGACAGTCGTTTGGCAGACCATTCTGGGGTTCACTCATTACGAATAAACCAAGACACGCTGTTTGTAATGACAGATATCGGACCCTATCGCCTTGATGAGGGGCGTTGGAAATACCTACAGCTGCCAGTGGATGACATTGTACATGTCAGTTCTCTCGCGGTGTATGAGGACCAGATTTATGTTGCAGCATCAGTGAATTTTTTAAGATTCTATGGTGCATCGGAAGGGGTTTGGGAACAACTGTGGAAGGGCGAAAAACGTTCGTGGTGGATTTTCCGTTCAATTGATGGCGGAGATTCATGGACAGACGTAACACCCATGAACGCTTGGAATCTGACAGGTTTGCGTCCCGATATAACGTTGATTGCTACGGGAAAGACGCTTTTGGCGGTGGGAAAAGAGGATGGGACGATGGTGCGTTCGATGGATAGGGGAGATACGTGGACTCCCTTACAACCTACAGGTATTTCCGCTACGTGGGGTAGCGTGAGAAAGACCTTAGTGTTGGACGAAAACACGTTTTATATAGCCGGAAACAGTGGGGTACATCGTTCAACCGATAGTGGTAAAACTTGGCACCGATTTAATACGAGGTTGGAGAGCCGAGTTGATAATTTAGTCGGTTTCATGACGGATCAAGTTCAAGGGATACCCACTGTCCTTTATGCAAAGGTTGGGAGAGAAATCGCAAAATCGGTTGATAGGATCGGTGGAGATGTCGTTAAATCAACCGATGGAGGCGTATCATGGAATGCTGTTGATGCGGAGATGGTCCTATCGCACGGTAAGTATAGGGAAACGACGCTGGAGGTCACGCAGATAGCAGAGACTGATAACGTTCTCTATGCTAAAGTAAAGCGGAGGAAGTCCGAAGTTTTGATTTTTCGATTGTCCAATGATGACAGTGCCTTAACCTGTGCTGAGAGCGTACCGCCCTCTTTTGATTCACGTGAACTATTCCACCATACGTTACGTGGCACAAGAGGAAAGACTCCAGTTTTTGAAACGGATCCGTTGACTGGCAGACCGCTATTTGAAAACTCGGTTTTTGGGGCAGACCTCTTTTTCCAGCGATTGGGACAAATAGATGCTCGACTGGCGTATGAAATGGTTCAAGCAGGGTTAAGTGGAAGTTTCACTGTTAGTGATGAAACGTTTTATATGGAATACAACTACAAACTCTTCCGATGGAAATCTGGTGACTCAGAATGGCACGACACCGGTGTAGAGGAGACCGGTGAACTCTCACGGTATAATATATGGAGAGGCTTTAAAATTGCTGCGTCGGGTGAGATTGTATATGTCGGCAAACGGGATGGGCATCTCTTACAGTCGCTTGATGGCGGGGACACTTGGAACGACATTACATCAAGCCTGCCGCTGTCTGTTGAACACTTCAATCAAATTGTCTTTGCCGACTCAACAGTTCACGTTGCAACTGACAAAGGTGTCTTCAATTCAAAGGACGGTGTTACTTGGGGTCTGCTGACCGATGAGACGGAAGAGCCTGTTATCATCAAGTCGTTGGCAACAATAGGGGATTCCGTTTACGGTGCTAACGATGAAGGCATCTATCGCCTGCGAAGCGATACAGACACTTGGGAACAAGTCGCCCCGGAAATTTCAGGCGTTGTGACTTCTCTTGTTGTTGATGAAGATACCTTTTACGTTGGCACCGAACATCGCGGCGTACTTCGTTTTGAACGGACCGGTGCTTTGTCATGTCAAGATTGAAGGGTAAGGGATTTTTCAAGACATTTGAGCCAGAAAATTACGAATTTGCAACCCTCTTACCTATGATACCTGTCACGTGTCACAAGCCAATGTTGTTGATTGGAGGATACAGATGAAAAACGACGATGCAAAATGGATCGAACGTATCTTGGTGGGCGACGAAGTGGCTTTCACTGCTCTTGTGAAAAAGTACGAAAAGCAGATACACGCGTTCGTATGGCGGAGGGTGAGGGATTACCACATCGCTGAAGAGATTACGCAGGATACTTTTCTCAGAGCTTACGAAAAACTCAGCACACTAAGGAATCCAAATCGGTTTTCAGGATGGCTTTATATGATTGCTACACGCTGTTTTCTCACATGGCTCGGCGAGAAAAAAAATCCGATGCAATCCTTGGAAGCGATGAGTGAAGCAGAAGTAGAGGCACTGTTCTACACCCAGTATATGGCAGAACAAACTGAAAGGTCGGCGACAGAAAAACAACGCGAAATCGTTGAATACCTTCTGCAAAAACTGACCGCGAATGAACGGACAGTCGTGGCACTTCACTATCTGAGTGAGATGAGTTGTGAAGAAATCGGCGACTTTCTGGAGATGTCACCGAACACGGTCAAGAGTCGACTCCACCGCGCCCGAAAACGATTAAGGAAAGAAGCACCGGTGGTTCGCGAGGCCTTGGGCGGCTTCCACGTGTCAGATGATCTCATGGAGGATGTTATGAAGTGGATTCAGATGAATGAACCCGGTGTAGCGGTTCCAGTAGGGACATTAACGAAAACTTCGGATGGGTCGCTCTATGCAGTGATGGGTTATGAGAACATTTACAAATTACCTGCGGGTGAAAATGAATGGCAACTTGTTAACGCGGATCTTTTACGTCAAGGGACCAAGGGCAATATCCCTATTGCTGAACACAACGGGACGCTCTATATTATCCCATCTGATGAAATGTTTGCTTCAACGGATGGGGGCAAAACTTGGAATTCTATCGGTCCTTGTCCAAACGGGCATGTGAGGGAATTACTGATTACAGAAGATACCTTTTATATTGTCCTTAATGAAGGTATTTTCCGATCTGACGATGCTGGAAATTCGTGGATAAACATGAACAACGGTTTAGACAGCCGCTTCACACAGAAATCGGGAATTTATACATTACAGTTGAGCGGAGGCACTCTGTTTGCCGGAACCTCTCTGGGAATCTACCGCTTCAAGACGGGAACTTGGGAACACCTACAGTTGCCAGTGGACAATACTGTGGTAGTGCGTTCTTTGGCGGTGTCTGAAGACACTATCTATGTCGCCGTAGAGGTAAATATAATGGAAGGTGACGGAACGCCAGATGAAAATTACCATAATTTGTGTGACATCAGTAAAGATTCGTGGTGGGTATTCCGATCAACCGATGCAGGCGATTCTTGGACAGATGTAACGCCTACAGATGCCCGAAATTTGATAATGAAAACGTTGCCGTCGATTAAACTGGTCGCATCTGGGAAAACTGTTTTACTGATAGGTGGAGAGGAAGGCGTTGTGGCTCGCTCAACGGACTTTGGAAACACTTGGCGTTCCACAGAATCTTCCGGTATTACATCTATGCAGTTTAGTGTGGGTTCTGCTGTCGCTTTAGACGAAAACACCTTTTATACTGGTGGCATCCCTGGAATCCATCAATCAAAGGATGGCGGTGAAACGTGGCACCGATTCAATACAAGGTTTGAGTGCCGTGTGGATAATTTAATCAGTTTAGAGACGAGTCCAAATTCAAAAGCATCTAAGGTGCTGTACGCGACGGTTGTTGGCGGTGTGGTCAAATCAACAGACGCAGGTAGTTCCTGGACTGCTGTTGACATCGAACGGGCAAGGTATACCCTTACGGTACCAAAGTTCAATGCGAAACTCAAAGATAGGGAAGACACGCCGCTAATTGGACAGATTTCCGAAGTCAATGGTGTCCTATATGCAAAAGGGATTCGACGTAATTGTGAGACGGCCTACTATCGTTTAGATCCAGACAAAAATTGCTTATTTCCTGTAGAGGGTTATATTTTTAGAGAGGGAAAGACACCGCCTTCGCGAGATTCAGGAAGGCTCATGTGGACCGTGTTCAAGGGAATAACACTCCCCTTTGATTCTTACCGGCTACCGAAACAAGAGGGCCAAATTACCTTTACCAGCTCTACAGATCCGGACGCTGATTCTGAGGATTTATCAACGCAGATAATACGCGAGAATCCGAGATTTGGCGCAGAATGCTTTTTAAAACTGTTGGATCAAAAACAAGACGAGCATCAACTAACTTACACATTGATGTTGGAAGGCTTATACGGCAACTTCGCGGTGAGTGGAGAAACGTACTATATGGAGTACAACTATAAACTCTTCCGATGGAAACCGGGTGACACAAGATGGTCGGATACCGGTGTAGAGGAAACTTGTGAACTCACGCGTGAAAATATGGGTCGAGGTTTTAAACTTGCTACATCGGGTGAAACAGTATACGTCGGTAAGCGGGATGGACATCTCGTCCAATCGCTTGATGGTGGAGATAGTTGGAACGACATTACATCAAACCTACCGCTACCTGTTGCGCACTTCAATCAAATTGTCTTTGCCGATTCGACGGTTCATATCGCAACTGACAAAGGCGTTTTCAATTCAATAGATGGTGTTGTGTGGAATGCAATCACCGATAAAGCGGGGAAAGACGTAATCATTAAGTCGTTAGCAACAGCAGGGGATACTGTTTATGGCGCGAATGATGACGGCATCTATCACTTAGAAAAGGAAACAGGGACTTGGCAACAAATTGTGCCTGAAATTCCGGATACTATAACTTCTCTCGTTGTTGATAGAGATGCCTTTTACGTTGGCACCGAACATCGTGGCGTGCTCCGTTTTGAACGTTCTGAGTCGTAGTACCCAACACACATCACCTTGTTTGTTAGATACATGTTTTGTAAGTGTGCACATTGGAGCGTAATTAATGCTAACAACACTCATTCGCCGGGAACTCCTTGATAACCTGATGACGTTCCGATTTGCTGCAGCTGCCTTGATTATGCTGTTGCTTGTCGTCGCGAATACCTCGGTGCTCATCACGGATCACGAGCAACGCTTGGCAAGCCACAATGCTGCGGTCAAAATGCATCAGAGGCAGCTTCAGGCGGCGAAAACGTATTCCTCAGGGATAAGGAAATTAGTCGTCGACCGACCCCCGAACCCGTTAAGCATTTTCAATGTCGGGTTCGATAAGCAGCTCGGAAACGAGGTTCAGATATCCCATTCGTATGTTCCATCGTTGTGGGACACCGGGATGCATGGGTCGGACAATCCGTTTATGGATATGTTCGCTTCGCTGGATATTGTTTTTATCTTTGAGGTGATTCTGAGTTTATTGGCACTGATTTTCGCCTACGATACGCTCGCTGGAGAATATGAACGTGGCACATTACGTCTGGTCTTGACACATCCGGTCCGTCGCGGGCATATCCTGCTTGCCAAATATATCAGTGCGATGCTTTGCTTACTTGTGCCGTTGCTAATGAGCCTGCTCCTTGCAGTCATCTTGCTGACGATGACCCCTTCCATTTCTCTGAACACCGGTGATTTTTTGCGGATCGGAGGGATTATTTTAACCACCGTTGTATACCTTTCCGTATTCTATCTCATCGGACTGTTGATTTCGGCGGCGACGCGTCGGACCAGAACTGCGTTGATGCTCTCCATGTTTGTGTGGGGATTTTTGGTTCTTGTCTATCCGAATATGATTCTTGCCGTGGTCCCGCAACCGGAGGCACCGCAAGCGCGCCGGGCATCCGCTTTTAATCAAATCGAACAGATGTGGGAGGAATTTGACAGAGACCGGAAACGGTTCCTCGCCACCGACGCGCTCCCAGGGGAAGACTGGCATTTTAACATTCTGGGCAGTGGCGGGTATAGTGAAGGTCTTTGGGGTGACCCTAGTCGCTTGTTGTATGCCTACAACAGCAGCATGTCGGCTGGCAGCCTTAACGATGAAGCTGAACCTAAGATTCCGCACGCCCAGAATTATTTCGGTTTCCTCGGGACCCAGGTTATCGGGACAGCAGACCAAACATGGCTCATCCGAAAGCCCGCACTGGAAGGCATCTTCACTCAACCCGCAAACGTGGAGCGACTCTATCTGAAACTCTCGCCCGTGGGACTGTATGATGCCGCAACACAAGCCTGGGCTGGCACAGACCTGCGCGGTGTCAGAGATTTTCTTGACGCTGCGAGACGACACAGACAGCGCGTAATTGACTATCTCTATGATGAAGAGGTATTCAAGTCTCGACAGTGGTTTTCTTCGGACAAAGGTGCCGCAGATTGGAGCAATCTACCGCAGTTCTCTTTTCAAAGGGTCGATGTGAACACAAATGCAAAGCGAGCCTTACCGGATTTAAGCATACTACTCATGCTTAATGTCATTATTTTCATCGTGATATTTCTGATTTTCATCAAAAGTGAAGTGTAAAATGGCTATCAGCGGTCAGGTCGCTGCGCTTTCAGCAATCAGTTAAGAAACCTATGTGACGGTTGCTCGTGTGCTCACTCCCACAAACTGCTGATTACCGACTGCACTTACTAATATAGCACAATCACTCTTTGCTGAAGGCTCATTGCTGACAGCCGACAACCATAAAAAAATGTGGCATATTGCGAAACGCGAACTTTATGATAATCTCAATAGCCTCCGATTTGCCCTGGCAACGGTGTTGTTGCTCGGCTTGATGTTGACCAACGCGATTGTACATCTCCGAGAACATCCGAAACGCGTCCAGAACTCTCGCAATTATGTCGTCGAATATCAGAATCGCTTAGCATTTCATGCTGGGGATAGTTTGTATAAACTCGCCGAGCAGGGACCCGGGGACCTCCATAAGCAGCCATCTGTCCTCCGTTTCTGTGCAGAAGGCGGTGAGGCGTTTCTACCAAATTATGCGATAGGTGGTGCCGACCGTTGGGGACACGGCGGCCAACCGCCCTTAGAAAGTTTCTGGATACTGAACTATCCATCGGCCACCCCTGACCTGCATAATGTTCGCACAAACGTCACCAAAGTGGATTGGGGTTTTATCATCGGTTACGTCTTAAGTCTCATCGCGCTCCTATTCACCTTCGATGCGATTTCCCACGAACGCGAACGAGGCACACTGCGATTGATGTTGGCGAACTCGATTCCGCGTCATACCGTCCTGATTGGTAAGTTTTTAGGAGCATTAATCAGTATAAACATTCCTTTCACGCTTGCCGTCTTGGTGAATCTCTTAATGATTTCTACGTCAAGCGATGTACACCTTAGTGCGGAGGCGTGGGGGCGTTTAGGGCTCATTTTCTCTATTGCGCTTTTGTACATAAGTCTATTTCTGGCGTTGGGGCTGCTTGTGTCGGCACGTGTACAACGGAGCGCGGTGAGTCTCGTGATACTCCTCTTGGCTTGGGTCACCTTTGTCGTTTTTATGCCCAGTACACTCGTTTCGATTGCAGGGCGTTCTGCCCCGTCAACGTCTACTCTCGGATTTTCTGAACGCAGTGCTCAACTTGAGGAGGAACTTCTGCGCGAATACTACACGCTCCAATATGGTTCAAATAAGCCTTTAACTCAAATCCAAATATTACAAGTGGCAGGCGAGTTCGTCACCAAAGACGCAGCGCAGCAGGAACGCCTGCATGAAGAACGCTTAAAACAGCAAATTTCTCAGGTCCGTCGGGCGCGTGCGATCACCCAAATTTCACCCGTCACCATTTTCTATCACCTCCTTGAAGCCTTTGCTGGAACGGGGTTTGAGCGACATTTGCAATTTTTAGAGAACGTTAAATCCTATGCCCAACAATTTCGGGTTTTCATCGCTGACACCGATCAAACCGATCCGGAGAGTCTTCATATCTTTGGGGTTCGTGAAGGGATGTCGCAGAAGCCTGTCGCTTCAGAGGCGATTCCAAAATTTGAAGATACCTTGAGTCTCAATAAGGACTTCAACACAGCAGCAGTCGATCTGTTGTTGCTAACGTTGTTCGTTGTAGTTTTACTATCCGCGGCGTATCTCGCGTTTGTCCGTGTCGAGCTTTAACGCAAGCAAATCTTTCTTGTCTACATATTCTGAATTTTCTTTTTAAACCTTTTCGATGAAAACCCCCCTCTTTGTAATTACAGTAAAATATACAATCACTTGAACATTGCGGAAGCGAAGATACAATCACCTTGCAATTTCGGGAAATATGACAGTATGAAGTTGGATTTCACTATGTTCTTGAGGATCTATGATCCTCTGTTGGATTTAAGAGATATTTGGGGCACCCACATCTGTCTCTTCAGTTCCGTTCAACCCAACCTACAGAAGACCTTGAAAAATAAAGATTGCAGAATTACGAAACTTTTTTATTTAAAGTAGCATCTTAAATGTTAATATGAATTGATGAACATACCCTTTTCAGAGGTGTCCGATGAAAAACAACGATGCTCAACTCATCCAACGCGTGCTTGAAGGCGATGATACTGCGTTCTCCGTGCTTGTGAGAAAATATCAGAAATCCGTTCACGCACTGGCGTGGCGGAAGATCGGGGATTTCCATATCGCCGAGGATATTACACAGGATACCTTCCTGCAAGCGTATCAAAAACTCTCAACACTGAGAAAACCGCAGCGTTTCGCGGGTTGGCTCTATGTGATAGCAGCGAACTACTGCAAAATGTGGCTGCGTCAGAAACGTTTATCAACCCAGTCGTTGGAAAACACAAGCAGCGCGCAATTAGAAAAAGCAACCTATTCTGGATATGTTATTGAGGAAAACGAGCGGACAACAGCAGAAGCACAGCGCGAGATCGTCAAAAAGTTGCTTGCGAAGTTACAAGAGAGCGAGCGTACAGTCATCACCCTTTACTACCTTGGGGGAATGAATTATGAACAGATAAGCGAGTTTCTGGGTATGTCGGTTAGCGCGATTAAGAGCCGACTCCACCGAGCAAGACAACGATTAAAGAAGGAGGAACCGATGATTCGAGAGGCTTTAGGCAACTTCCAAATTACACCAAATCTATCAGAGAATATTATGCGGGAGATTTCGCGTATGAACCCAATTGCGCCATCTAGCAGTAAACCGTTGGTGCCGTGGGCAATCGGCGTTTCCACATTAGTCGTTGTCTTTTTGATGGTAGGCGTTGGCAGTCAATACCTGTCGCGTTTCCAGAAACCCTACAGTTTCGATGCGACTTCGGAGATGACAGTTGAACTCATTGAAGCACCTATCGTGCTGAGCCTTGAATCCAAACCTGATGTCCGGACGCAGCTCGGAAACGTCAATACGCCAAGTAAGAACAATGCCTCTCATCGACAGCCTAATAAGGAAAAGTCTGTGGTTCACGAAACCTTGAAAGATTTCCAACACTCAGACGATCTCGTGGAGGACATCATGAAATGGACTCGGGTACGTGAACCGGGTATATTGGGCGAAGTAGGTACCCTGTCAGGGACTTCGGAAAATACGCTCTATACCGTTATAGGCGACAGGAGTATCTATAAGCTGCCATCGGGTGAGGAGGCGTGGCAACTTGTCGATGACACCTTCCTATATCAAAACACCGGCGGTAATATACCCATAGCAGAGCGGGATGGTACACTTTATATTATCTTATCCAATGAATTGTATGCTTCCACTGATGATGGCGAAACTTGGCACTTCGTCGGCACCTGCCCCCAAGGGTATGTTAGGGAATTGAGGGTTACAGAAGATGCGCTTTACCTTTGTCTCAGTGACGGTATCTTCCGATCCGATGACGCTGGAAATTCTTGGAAGGATATAAGCAATGGCTTAGATGATCGCTTGTCCGAACACTCAGGAATTCATTCGTTACAAATGAGTCAAGGCACGCTATTTGTGAAAACCGATCTCGGACTCTATCGTCTTGAGGCGGACACTTGGCAACACTTACGATTACCAGTAGATGAAGCCGTGCATGTTGGTTCTTTAGCGATATATGAGGACGAAATTTATGTCATAGCATCAGTGAATATTTTGGATTTCTATGGGGCTCCGAAAGATATTTGGGAGCGATTGTGGAAAGGCGAGATGCGTTCGTGGTGGATTTTCCGATCAACCGATGGGGGTGACGCATGGAAAGACATAACACCCATGAACGCTTGGAATCTGACGGGCTTCCGTCCGGATATAACGTTGATTACGACACGGAATACACTCTTGGCAATCGGGAATGATGACGGTATGGTAGCACGCTCGGTTGATAGTGGAGACACTTGGACATCTATAGCGTCTTCAGGGATTTCTCCCATACAGTTCAGTGTGCGATGCGCTGTAGCTTTAGATGGAAACACATTTTATACGGGTGGCAGCAGTGGGATTCACCGTTCAACTGATGGTGGTAAGACGTGGCACCGCTTTCATACCGGACTGGAAAGTCGTGTTGATAATTTAGTTAGTTTCGTGGCAGATCAGGCACCAGACAGGTCTGCAGCACTTTACGCCAGCGTGGGTAAACATTTTGTCAAATCGAACGATGGCGGAACATCCTGGGAGGCTGTCAGCTTGGCAGTGAACCCCAGTGCCCGTTTATCCCAAAAGCAACAACCGGAAATTGTGCAGGTAGCAAAAACTAATGGGGTGCTCTATGCAAAAGGAATTCAAGAAATTTATGAGACTGCTATTTTTCAGTTGTCTTCCGATGGTAATACTCTCATCCCCGTTACAGGAACACCCCCTTCTTTAAGTTCATCTGGACTGGTGCAAAAAGTACTGGCGGGCAAGCGTTTCACTTTCAGAGACGAAAGACGATCAGTGCCGGAACTTCGCGTTGGCTTTTCTGGTGTAGCTGATGCCTTATTGGATGATTTATCAAAGACCCCTGATTTTGGGGCAGACAGTTTCTTTGAAAGATTGGTAGAGAGGCAAATAGACCCTCGAGTGGTCTATGAGTTAATACGGGAAGGATTATGGGGTAACTTCGCAGTCAGCGATGAAACGTTCTACATGGAATACAACTATAAACTCTTCCGATGGAAACCTGGTGACCCAGAATGGCACGACACCGGTTTGGAGGAGACCGGTGAACTCCGTCGCGAGACCTTGTGGAGAGGCTTTAAAATCGCTGCATCGGACGGAACCGTCTATGTCGGTAAGCGGGATGGACATCTCTTACAATCGCTTGATGGGGGAGACACTTGGAATGATGTCACACCAAATCTGCCCTTCTCTATCGAGCATTTCAAAGAGATAGTCTTTGCAGATTCAACGGTCTGCGTCGCGACTGATAAAGGGGTTTTTTATTCAAAAGATGGCGTTGTCTGGAATGTCCTTGTCGATGAGACGGGAAAACCTGTTATCATCAAGTCGTTATCTACAATAGGGGATTCCGTTTACGGTGCCAACGATGAAGGCATCTATTATCTACAAGGTGAGACAGATACTTGGGAACAAATTGCCCCAGAAGTTTCAGGTGTCGTGACTTCTCTCGTTGTGGACGAAAATATGTTTTACGTCGGCACGGAACGACGAGGTGTCCTGCGTTTTGAACGTACCAGCAGATAAGCATATCCCTCATACATAAAAACATAACTGATCCGAAAAACTTAAAACTATGGTGAATTGTAAAAATAAGTTTACATTTCGTCGGGGACCCGGTAGGCAGGGTTTCCTGACTGGGTCAGTAGAAAAAATGTCTGCTTATTTTTGGGATTCACCATAAATGACCCTAACGAGAGGAAAATAGAATGGAAAAACTATTTGATTACGCTGTGCTATTTAGTGCGTTGATGCTTATTGCAGCAGGCTACGCTGCGGCAGATATTGCTGATGGCCTTGCGGTTCACTTTACGTTCGATTCCGTCAAAGGCAAGCGAATTCTTGACGAGTCCGGCAACGGTCTGGATGCCGAAGTTATCAAAAACACTCAATTTGTCAAGGGCAAATACGGAAAAGCAATTCGTATCACTGGTGAAACTGAAGATTGCGTGAATATCCCGTCCTCGGATGCCTTAAAAATCAGTGATGAAATTACGATGATGGCATGGGTGTATCACGAAGATTGGACGCGGAGTTCTTCCCAATGGTTTGATAAGGGGTGCTATTCTAAGCACACTGAATCTTACGGTATGGTAGTCTGGGGTAAAAAGGATTTTCCGGAACTAGGAGCCCTTGAAACGGACTCAGTGGTCTCGATGCTTGTTGGGGGTGCAGACTTGCAGCAAAGCATTACTACACCGAACGAAATGAAGCATAGGACATGGCATCATGTCGTCGGAACCTACGGTGATAAAGCTTTAAAAATCTATCTTGATGGAAAAATAATTGCTAATTTACCTTCACAGGTTGATGACTTCTTCGGCACCAACGAGGAGGATTTGCGGGTTGGCTGTGCGAAAAATAAACCGCAGTACGCATTTGAAGGCGGTTCCATTGATGAAGTTGCGATATGGAGTCGTGTGCTCAGTGAAGATGAAGTCAGAACCGCGATGCAGGGCCCCTTGCTCGCAATCTCGCCGAAGGGTAAGGTCACTACGACGTGGGGCAATATGAAGCGGAAGGCGTTTTAGATGTCTGAATCGCGGAGGACTTGGTATAAATTTATGACAACACTTTGGCTAATTATCCAGCGAGAATTCGTCTCAAATGTTCTGACCTCCCGATTCATGATCGGTTTTGTGGTCTGTCTGATGTCGACAGCTGCTGCCGTTTTCGTTCAGGTTGCAGATTACGAAAAGCGATTGGGAACATATCACGTTGCTGTTCAGGAACATCACGAAGAGAAGCGAATGTGGGACCTCTACAGCCAAATTAATCCAAAGGCATATAGGAAACCGAATCCACTCAGCATCTTTAACGTCGGCATGGAAAAATCCGGTGCGGATATGGTGAGTATTAAATTGGCAACACCTATTTGGGAGAAAGAAGCACAGAAACAGGGATCAGACAACCCATTCCTTTCAATTTTCCTTTCTATTGATGTCATTTTCGTCTTCAAAATCGTGCTCAGTGCGTTGGCAATTTTGTTTGCTTACAACACAATTTCAGGGGAGAGGGAGGATGGTACCCTAAAACTGGTGTTATCCAATCCGGTTTCGAGGGACGCGCTCGTACTTGGGAAATACCTTGGTGGCGTGTTATCTCTGTTTCCGATTGTGGTGATGAGTTTCACTGTTGGCATCGTTATTGCTTACACCTCTCCTGCTACTGATTTTGATGCTGATGATCTGCTACGCCTCGTCATGGTGCTCGTTGTTTCGCTGTTGTATGTGTCAATCTGTTATCTTTTAGGGATGCTCTTATCTGTGTGGACAAAGGAAGCAGCGACTACGCTGATCCTTTCGATGTTTATTTGGGGAATTCTGACAATTGTCCATTCAAATATAGCAACGTTTGCAGTCGCGAAGTTCCCACCGCGTAAACCTCAACCCGAAAAAGAAGTGCTGCAACAGATTGATCAGATGTGGGAAAATTTCAAGGAAGAACGAAATGCCCAACTGAAAAAGTGGGGATATAAGTATCCAACAAGCGCGCTTTCTTGGATAGCCGATGGTCCTCTGACACTGTCGATTGAAATGCGGTCGCCAGGGGAACTCGGGTTCCAAGAACTTTATGAAATCAAACCTATTGACATCTTAGATGTTTCCAAATTTCAGGAAGTATTAGGCTACCAAGAACCGCTCCGTATTGATTATGTAAACAAAGCTGAGGAAATTTTCAAACGGAGGGAGGACATTCGCGAAAGGAACAGTCAACTCGCCAGAGATATTTCCCGGGTATCTTTCGCGGACACATATCGTTTTGCTGTCGGCGCAATTATAGGCACGGACAGGAAGAGTTATAATGATTTTATCGGACAGGTGAGAAATTATAAGCGTCAAGTTGTGGACTACCTCGCCGGTAAGAATGCATTTTCCGCGCGAGCGTGGTTTTCGAGTGATAGGGGAGCTGCAGAACTCACAGATCTACCTGTTTTTCAGCACCGATATAACTCCCTTTCTGAGGGTCTCTCGCGTGCGTCGGGTGATATTTTTATTTTATTAGCGTGGAATGTTATTCTGTTCATGGGCGCATACGTATCGTTCCTCCGGTATGATATGAGTTGAGGAGGAGGGTTATCAGTTTTTTAGTTTTCAGTTTTCAGTTAAGATGCGCTTTGTAACAATCTTCCCACCATAGAATATTTTAGGGCGAGGTGAATTGTTACCAGAAACCTCTTGTGACTGATAACTGTTAACTGACCGCTGACAACTGACAACCATTAAAAATGATTTGGCATATTGCGAAAAAAGAGATATATCATAACCTCATGACGCTGCGGTTCGTTTTGATGGTAATCCTGCTGCCTGCCCTAATGCTGGCGAACGCGCTCATATACGGCTTCGGCGATAGTGGATATAGAGAGGAAGTCGATGCGTATAACCTCGCGATGGAAAGAAGATTGTCTCGCGTTAAGGACGATGCCGACGAGAGTTTAGGGAAACTCGCTATGCGGGGTCCCGGTGAGATTTACAAGCGTCTGAGTCGATTCAAATTTTGTGCTGATGGGGCTGCTGAACTCATCCCGAACTCTATCCCCATTGCAGCGCATGGAGGCGGTCGTGGAGGTAGTGGTGGTGTAGTAGAAGACTACAGTTGGCGAGAAATGTGGACTCTTGAATATCTACCGTCAAATCATGGAGGCGGCGCAACCACACTTATCAAAATCGACTGGGTGTTCATCGGTATCTTCATGGGTTTCTTTGTTATACTATTCACTTTCGATGCCATTGCCGGGGAACGGACAAAGGGAACACTGAGCCTCATGATGTCTAACCAGATTTCCCGAGGACAGATGCTATTCGCGAAATATCTGGGCACGTTTTTTACACTCATGGTGCCGCTCACAATAGGTATCCTCATGAACCTACTGGTCATCTATCTTTCAGGGAGTATTTCGTTTAGTTCGAGTGATTGGCTTAGAATTTTAGGGATGGTCGGACTTTTTACGCTGCATATCTCTATCTTTATTTTTCTCGGACTGTTCTTCTCAAGTCGGGTATCAAACGCCATCACCAGTTTAGTGTGGTTGCTATTAACTTGGGTATGCTTGGCGTTTATCTTTCCGAGCTTACTCGGACTTTTCGTTGGTACCCTCGACCCGATTCCGTCAATAGAGATCGTCTCCTCGCGAAAACGTGCACAATTAGCAAACATCGAGGATGAATTTCGTCCAATGGAGTTGTTGGAGGTAACCAAACTAAGCGAGGCACCTTCACCTGATAATCCATCAGCCACACGCCGATGGGCAACGTACTTCACGAGAAGGTACGAAACGAAAACCCGTATAGCCGACGAACACGTAGATCAGCAATTGAGGCAGGTGAAACTCGCCAGGGAACTCACCCAAATCTCTCCGATAGTTTGCTTCCAATATGCAATGGAAGGGCTTGCAAACACTGGGATTGTTAGTTATATGGATTTTGTCAAGCAGGTTCGCCGTTACAGACAAACATTTATAGATTTCATCAAAACGGAGGATCAAGGCGATCCGGAGAGTTTACATATCTATCCTGTGAGAGAAGGGTTGTCTCAGAAACCGGTGGACCCAAACGCTATACCAAGGTTTAAAGAGCGCATTTCATATCAAAGTGTGATTTTTCCTGTCGGACTGTTAATCCTTTTTAATATCTTGTTCTTTACTGCAGCGCAGTTGTCCTTTCTGAAATGTGATCTGAAATAAGAACTTTTTGACTCTTTTCGTTAAATCTGCTATCATTTTTCCAATTGATGTGGTGGTACGCGGTTAAGCGTATTTTCACTGGTTCCGAGACCTTTTTATTTTCTCTAACCTGTCAAAAGGAGTTTATCATGAAAAGGGTTCTTGTGATTTTCGCGGTGATTGGGATACTCATCAGTTTTGCACCGTGTAGTAAAGCCAATCCGCCGGATGGATTAGTGCTACATCTGAGTTTCGATAAAAATAGCATTCAAGGCGATACCGCAAAAGATCTGTCTGAGGAAGGCAATGATGGGATCATTAACGGTAACGCAACGATGGTCGCGGGAAAGCATGGCGACGCATTGGAGTTTGATGGCAAGGATGACTTTGTTGAAGTACCACTGGAAGATTCGATTACCTTTTCCACTGGCGATTCACTAACAGTCCAAGTGTGGGTAAAAACAGACGATGAGCCACCAAAGAACGATGGGATTGTCGGAAACTATCGTCCGGGTACTGATGCGGTTTGGATACTCTCTGTCAGCGGCGATAACCCAGCGACTCGTGGCAAAATGGCTTTTAGTGTCCGGGACAAGGGACGTGCCAATAGTGCTGGGATAACTTCTCCGGACTTCCTGAACGATGACAAATGGCATGTCCTTGCTGGTGTCCGAGACCAGAAAGCAAAAAAGATCAGATTCTACATAGACGGTAAGTTGATTGATGAAGTTGATGACAATACAAAGGACATCAACAGCGGGCAGTCAATTTGGGTAGGAGAGCATCTGAACCGGTATTACAAGGGACTCATTGATGAAGTGAAAGTGTGGAACCGTCCATTGACCGCCGCGGAACTTGAGCAATCAGGCCAACAACCGTCTGCTGTTGGTGCCTCCGGAAAGTTGACGACTGTATGGAGTGCGCTCAAAACAGCACACCGGTAGTATTCTATCCAGTAGGGGCGAGGTGACCTCGCCCCTACTGCGAACTTAATCTAAAAATAAAAGCAGTATCTGATTTGATCATAGGGGATATTTAGGCACCCCCCTCGGTTAAACAACTAAAATAAGAACTCGGGCAACTGGTTCCGTTTGAATGTTGAACCTTAACTTAGCGAAAAAACGCTCACCCCACCCGACTCGTCACCAACAGCAATATACTGGTCGTTCGGTGACCAAACGAGGCTTGTGACCCCCGCTGCCAGGGCGGCTTCATGAACCGCCAGAGAACTCATTCTGCCTCGCAATTGCCAGACGTAGATCAGACCGTCAGCACCACCTGAGGCGAGCAGTTTTCCGCGATGTTGAAAACGCACAACGCTGAGAAAATCCTGATGCCTGGAAAGCGTGATCGGGTTGGTCCCAGCCGGGCCGCGACCGGAACAATCCCACACCGTAACTTCCTGACTGCCTCCGGTAGCCAAGTATCGACTCGTGGCATCCCACGAGAGTTCTCGCACTTTCGTCGGATAGCCAGTCATTTGCAAGTCTTCACCGGTAGACATAATCCAGAAATGTACGGTCGAATCTTGATCTCCGGTGGCGATGTGTTTGCCGTCAGGGCTCCACGCAATTACCAGTGATGAGCCTTTCCATTCCAATCGGCGGACGGCTTCCGACTGTTGCGGGTCCCACAGCGTGACACCGCCGTAGGCAATCGAGGCAAGTTGTCTTACACGCGGTCTCCACTGGAGATCAGAAATCGTGCTCTGATGATCGGAATATTCGCGAACAAGATCGCCGACAGCGTTCCAGAGTTTCAGCTTACGCCCCGCGGCAGAGGCGAGTATCGGTTTCTTGCCGCCACTCCAAGATAGATGCTCAACCCATGCAGCGCCCCCGTCAAGCGAATGGGTCGCTTCGCCACTCGCCATATCCCACAACCGAATTTTCCCATCTTGTCCTGCGCTTGCAAGCACCTTGCTGTCTGGACGCCATGCGATTGACATTGTACCGAATTCATGCCCTTCAAAGGCATGGATAACCGTTCGACGACCACCTTCAAAAATTGTAACCGGACCGAGAACCGACGCGGCAGCAATGTATCTCCCATCAGGGGACCACGCCAGATCAATGACGTGGTCGCTGATGGTTACGGTCCAATTTTCGCGCAGTTGAGAGGGCTGGAAAAAGCGGTTGCTCAGGTTGTTCAAGCGAGACATGCTTCAAATCCTTCAGTCAATTCAGACCGGTCGAGGTTGCGCCCGATGAAGATAAGGCTATTGTAGCGCGGTTCACCACCCCACGGGCGGTCGGGGCGACCGTCGAAGAGCATATGAACCCCTTGGAAGACGAATCGTTCTGGCTGCCCCTTGATGCTCAGAATACCTTTCATGCGGAAGATGTCGGGACCTTTTGTCCGAAGCAGGTTGCCAATCCAATCGTTCAGCCGGTCAGGGTCGAGGTCGCCGGGGGTTGTGATGCCGACCGATGTGACTTCGTCATCATGTTCGTGGTCCGGCTTAAATTCGCGTTCAACAACTGGCTTGACAAGGGTACCGCTGCCAAAGAGTTGTGCTTGAAATTCGTCGGGGTGATGCTCGGTAAACAGCGCGTAAGCACCGGGGCGGCCGATCTGCACGTCAAAGCGTAATTCGTCCGCCGTGAGATTCAATGCAATGAGGTGTCCACCCGGTTGAAGGGTGCCACCCGCCGAAAGTTCATGCTCATCATCGGAGAAAACCATAACGACTGGCTCAACAGCGGACTCCAAAGCTTCATCGGTTGACGCACTTACGGGCACCAACGCGACTTTCATCGCCGGGTCAGGACCTTCTTGGAGAACCAGTTCATGCGTGCCTGCCGAAAGGTCATAAACACCAGCCCATTCAAACGGATACTCCGGTTCCATAAACTGTGGGTCAATCTCCATCGCCCGGTCCAGATCGAATCCACCGACATTGAGAATCTTGTCCATTTCAACCACGGCGTCTTTCGTTCGATAAATCTTCGCTGCAGCGTTCATGCTGCGAATTCTGGCTTCCAGTTGCTCTAACTCTCCCTCGGTCACAAGGTCAATCTTGTTCAACAAAATGACATCGGCAAAGGCAATCTGTTCACGCGCCTCGTCGCTGTCATCGATGTGCTGCCAGATGTGTTTGGCATCAACCAGTGTCGTGACGGAATCCAGTTGCAGTTTCTCCTGCATTTCGGTGTCCATAAAGAACGTCTGAGCAACTGGCCCGGGGTCCGCAAGTCCTGTGGTTTCGACCATGATGTAGTCAAACTTATCGCGACGCTTCATCAGATTCCCCAAAATACGGATGAGATCACCGCGCACCGTGCAGCAAATGCAACCATTGTTCATCTCGAAAATCTCTTCTTCGGCACCGATGACCAAATCATTATCGACACCGATCTCGCCAAACTCGTTTTCGATGACGGCGATACGTTTGCCATGGTTTTCGGTGAGAATGCGGTTGAGAAGCGTGGTTTTACCAGATCCCAAAAAGCCCGTCAACACGGTGACAGGAACTTGATTGTTTAGCATGGCTGTGTTCATCTTTCTCTCCTTGTAGAATTTAGTCAGCGGTCAAGCTAACGATGTCCGTCTGATCCACCTCCGCCAGCGGTTTGTGAATCTTGTATTGCCGGGGCTTTCCCGGCGTCTCCATGATTGCAATGACCGTTTCAATAGGCGGGCAGCCCTCTTCGGTGCATTGCAACTGAGTAATCATCACAGAAATATCTTCTGATAGGTCAAAGACTTCGGAGACCCACGATTTGACTTGGACGAGTTGCTGTGGGTCACTCTCTTTTTGCGAATTAAAAAAATTCAGCACTATTGTATGTCCTCCTTTAAACCGTCTGTCATCAGGCTCGTATCAATGTAGCAACGTTGTACGACAGGAACCTGCCTGGCGAACGCTTGCCACTGTGAAGCCTTGTAACTCACGGTTTGCTTATTTTTTCTCAAACCCGAACGAGGGTGATCGAAACCGATCAAAACGGTGACTATCAAAGGCTGAAGGCAACGGAAGTAGTGCATCTGCTCGTGCCACGGCTTCCGCCCAATCTACGAGTCGCGCATAGTGTAGATGGAGATCTATCCGTCCTAACCACACGACACCGTGCGGTGAGGTGATACAGATGACATTTGCGAGATCGCACGGACCGAGACAGCCTTCGCTGATTGTCAATGTTATTGAAGCCGACAGCCGCTTGTTCCGCCACTCCTTGATGAGCCACTCGACGGGGACAGGCGGTTTTCGTTTCTCTGTCACGCCACAACAACAACCCTTACAAACCAGTATATGCACTAAGACACGCCGCTTTGATGCGAGTTTGGGCGACGATTCGATTCTATTTGCTCTCATACCTTTTTCCTGCATACTGTTCAAATCTCCGCTTGGCGTTGCTGATGATATTCCTCTATTATCTGAACTTGATGTTTATCAATCGCTTCCACGCTGTGAAGGCAAGTATTCGACGAGTTCATACCACTTTGCAGCCATCTCGTGTGCAGGAATAGGTTTCTTCTTCCATGCATCAGTACACCGTTGGCGATAGTCAAGTCCGTATTCAGAAATAATCCACCGCTCGTAGTCGCCTATCCATGCGATACCTTGAGTGAGCAAGCTGAAAACGCGACGCCACGCTTCCACATCACATGGATGCGTAAGCTCAGGGAGTTGCTCCGGTTTCCATATAGGCAACGAAAAATCGACCGCTGCTGTCTGTTTGGGCGCGAATTTGTAACGCTGCAAGAAAAGCCCTCCTCGGCCCCCATCGCCATAGAAAAACCCGAATCCCCATAAAATAACTCGGCTTCTGCCAGAGTCACGCCACTCATAAGCGGTACTTCCGTGCTTGCCTTCCGGCGGTCGATGTTTGGTAAAACCGTAGGCGAGCAAAGCATTTTCCTCTGCCCGGCGAATATCCTGTCCCCAACACCACAACTGTTGGTCCAACAGCGTCGTCCCGATCTTCCTGACCTTGTTCAATGCACCTGACCAAAGCGCTGATTCGTCGTCAGTTCTGTCAGACATGACTTATTCCCCCATAAGAAGCCGCTTCTACCTCTTCTCAAGGTCACTAAGCAATTCAAAAGCGGTGTCAAGAACTGTCGGTTTCTTTGCACTATTTCTTAACATGAGCCACTTTTCCTCTGTGTTACACACGATTCATCACTACCCTATGACATTCAAGGGTAGTGATGAATCTTATCGGCACTTATTTCAAAATAACCATCCGCTTCATCTGATGGAAAGACGGCGTGGACAATCGGTAGAAATAAACACCACTTGAAACCCGCTCACCCACATCATTTCGACCATCCCAATAGGCAGCACGTGATCGACCTTGATAGAAACCCGCTGGCTTGAAGCCAAGCGAAAGCGTTCGCACCAATCGCCCTGTCGTATCGTAAATTGATAGCGTCACAGGGGCTGACTCCGAAAGGTGATAAGGTATCCACGTTTCCGGATTGAACGGGTTGGGATAATTCTGCAACACCAGGCTCTGCTTAGGTACGCCAATCCCCTTAAGTGTAATAGGAAGAACAGCGTTTGCAAGCGCCTCTGGTGTCACGACGAAACTCAGCTTCTCCGAAGCAATCTCTCCGGTTGCATCCGCAACGGTGACTTCCAGAGTGTCGCCAACCTGGACGACGCTCTGGTAGGAGAGATCGGCAGTCGCTGCGGCAAAGTAACCGTCTCGCACACGATTCGTCATAATAGCGTTCGTCCGCAGGTTTCGTACAGTGACCAGATAGCCTTCAAGGTTCTGCACACCTTCTAATTGCCCACTGACAACGAATGCCCAAGTACTACTTGGCGTGTCAATTGATCTTGCAATCGGTGCCGCAGGAACTTGCGGTTGATTTGTCCACGGTGCCCCGACAAAGGCAACCTGTCGGGCGTGCGGCACGTTGACGATGTATCCCTTTGCCCCTTCAATCGGGAATCCGTTGTCTGGTGCATCCGGTGTCCAACCAACGAACTTTTGGTTGACATCATCAAGCTTAATTACCGTCGTTGCGCCAACCATCTCCGCCAGCGACCGAGCGTTCATCGGCGTGCGAGGCTTCAACGGTGAGGAGATCATGTTCAAGCCTTTGGAGAGAGAGGCGTAGTAGACCTGGCTGAAGTCATCTCCGTCTGTAGGCATTGGGGTGGCAATGAAGCCGTGAGTCTGCTCTTCGCCGTCTTCCGAATGAATTTCAAACCAACCGACAATGACACCATCATCGTTAATGGCTTGTGCAACGGTGGTTTCTGCGCCGGGAATCCCGAATAGGTGAAACTCGCCCTCTGGAGTCCGTAGAAATCCCTGTACTTCAGAGAAATCAAGCGGCGCAGTGTGACCAACAATCCTGCCATGATTGTCGATGTCATCGGGGAGCGTATGCCGCTCTGCGTTAATAGACAAAGTTGTGAACTCGCCATCCTCGTAAATTAGCCCATCAATAAACTCTGTTGGTGTAAATCCTGATTCAGGTAGATTCCAGCCCGCCATCACACCGGCGTTATTGATACCACGAAAAACATTGCCGCCAACACCGCCCGAAGAGGGAACTTGCCCGAAAGTCCCGTCCGGTTCGCGAAGAAAACTGGTGATGACGATGTCGTTTTCTGTTGGGAAATCGAAATGATACGAAGTGAGCTGACCGAGGTCGTTAATGCCCCACCCGAAGTTATCGGCTGCACCCGGATTGACTGTGATAAACATACCGTCCGGTTCTCTCAGGAATCCGTGCTGCACGCCATCCGCGTCTTTATATCGACCCGTGATTTGGCCGGATGCATTGATTCCGAATGCCCGTGTGTCTGTTGCCCCTTCTGGAGCAATCGTCTCGAAGACACCATTTTTGAGCCAGAATCCTTTCCGAACAGCGTTTGCATCCGCATAGCTCCCGACGATGTCTCCAGCGTTGTTGATACCGAAAAGCTCTGTCTCCGACGCACCTGCGAACGGTATATCGACGACCTCAATATGATACGGTACACCTATTGTCAGGTGTATACCATCTGTGGAGAGGTCGGCGACAGACTCATGGCTGTGGTCAGCGTCATGTGATGGCGCAGGTCCCAGCGGTGCAACCCAATCCAAGGCTGTCATGTTCACTGGCTGCCCCTCGACAGAAAATGTCCTGCTGACTGATACTGTGTCAAGGTCAACCTCAAGAATCTCACCGGTATTGGGATTGCTGACATAGGCGAACCCACTACCGACAGTCAGCGCGGGGCGGAGACCGTCCGCACCACTGAAATCTGCAACCACTTGTGTCGATCCGAGCAACGTCCAATCGCTTGGGTTGAACACCTGTAACAGACCGTCAACGGTCAGCACTGCTAACCTATCTCCATGTTTCTTGTCAAAATCGAAACCTCTGTAGTCTGTTGGGAGTTGCTGAATGTCGTTCGGATCAAGCTCGGTCGAAGTGGGGTGGATACGGACGAGGGCTTTGTAGCCTGGATCCGGGCGGCTACCGTAATTGCCGATGGCAAACGGCTGGGCGTGATGAGACCTGACGATGCTCGTTCGCAGACCATCAGGATAAGCAATCTTGTGTGCGGAGAACAGACCGGTTACCGGGTCGTGGGTCATCACAAAAACGCCACCATCCCCCGTGCCATCCTCACGTTTCTCATTACAACCAGCTATGAAATGTTCACCGACTATCGTTTCACCGTGCATACCGAGGCAGGATGCTTGGAAATCTTCCTTGTCGTTGAACGTTTGAACAATATTTCCGTGTTCATCAACTACCGCAAAGCCACTCGGAAGTGATCCGAACTCACGGTCAGGATCCGGGAGCGAGAAAATTATCTTTCCACCGTGCACCGGTGCTCCAGCACCGTGCTGCGGCGCCGAGGTCAATATGAGCGTGTCCGGGTTGGGTAAGAACAGGTCTTCCTCGCGCACGGTGACGTTCTTTGAATCTACACCCTCACCAAAGTTGCCATCGAAGTGGATGTTAACGCGCCCATCGTGTGAAACAAAGTGAATGGGTCTTTGCGAGTTTGCGAGTTCGCCGGTCAGGTTGAACGGCAGCAAGCTCGGTCTGCCTTTCTCCTTATCGAAATGATCGCCGTGTGCTTCGAGGTACAGACCGGAGTCGATGAAATTAACGCGATTGGCACCCGCTTGAACAGCGACTGCGATGCGCCCGCTTTCGGTCGTGTAAACACGTGCAGACCCTTCCACCATGAAGGTTTCTATCACTTCTCCATTGTCAAGTTCAATAAGTTGGAGTAAACCGGTTTCGCCATCTGCGACAAGTAACCGACCCAGCGGCTCAGCATGCTCATCATCATACTCTTGTGCGATGGCTTGCATTGAGAGGATCGAACAAGACATCAAAAACATAAGCAGAGCCAGGGTGGCTCTCATGCAAGTAACCATAAATCGTGAAATAGCGACAGAAAAGTCGCGCTGAAAAAAATACGTAAACAATGTATTCTCCAATTTTTTTATCTAATTAGGGCTTACGCAGATCGCTCTTTTGTAGCATAAACTCTCTAACGAAGCGTCATAGACTCAAAATTGCGTAAGTCCTGCTAAATGAAATTACACTTAACGGCGAACATGCCACGCGAAACATATAAAACGCGTGTTGACATGTAGCCAGTAACGGATGCTTTGCGTAATAGATGTGCTTATGGACATCCCGAAAGCCGACCACGCATGGGTCCACAATCAGATAGCGTCTACTACAGAGCAAAGCAGCGGTGTACAAAGCGCGGGGCGCGTCATAGGTAACCCCGCGATCTTCGTACAATCAAGGATATAAAGGAAAAACAAAATCTGCCTTTAAAAGGCATAATTTGCGAGTTCAGTGGAGAATACAGGTGGGGCACGACTTCGGGTGTGGATGACCAGTTTTAGAGGGATAGAAGTGTCTTCATAAAGTCGGAGTTCAGTATGAAAAAAGAAAGGTGCGTTGAGAGCAAAAGGTTCAACCTCGAAACTGACGTGCTGGCTGCAAAAGAAGCAGGCTGCACAGGTATTCTCGCGCTGCGAGTGTTCGCTAGGGCAATGCTGGCAATGCGAATGTTCGCTATGATCGTGTGTCAGTTCGATGAGACCCAGCAGCGCGACGTAGCAACATAAACCTGCTAAAACACAGATTTTCAAACTACGCCTAAATATTAACTTGTTGGGAAAAGTCGTACCGTTTCTCATACACCAGAACCTATGGTTATGATTAAAAAAAATGAATGCGAATAAACTTGACGTAAATTATAGCACGCGATTGTGTCAATGTCAAATAGAACTTAAAAAGTTGATAAGGTCACGAAGCAATTCAAAAGCGGTGTCAAGAACTCTCGGTTTCTTTGCACTATTTCTTAACATGAGCCGTTACACTCCTGCGAATATACAGATTCATCACTACCCAATGACCTTCAAGGGTAGTGATGAATCTTATCGGCACTTACTTCAAAATAACCATCCGCTTGAACGGTTTATAACTCCGATTTCCCAATCAAAGCATGGACAATCGTATCAATATTATGTCGGATCATCCCGATGTAGGTACCTTCAGGAGTTCCCTCGTTTCCCATAGCATCTGTGAAGAGCACACCACCGATCTTCACATCAAATCCTTTTGACTTCACAGCGGCTTTCACGGCTTCGAGACTCCGTGGAGAGACGGATGACTCTACAAAAATAGCAGAGATACGCCGGTCCGCAATAAACGTCGCCAATTCCTGTACATCAGCGATACCGACTTCTGTCGCAGTGCTAACACCTTGTAATCCGCGCACCTCAAACCCGTACCCCTTTCCGAAGTAGTTAAAACAGTCGTGCGCCGTCACAAGGACGCGTTGCTGAGATGGCACGCGTTCCACTTGCGACTTTACGTATGCGTCGAGTTCCATGAGTTTCGTGAGGTAGCGTTCAGCATTGCTTCGGTATAGGACAGTATTATCCGGATCGAATTCACTCAGGGCATCGCGAACCTTTCCCGCCGCTAGCATCCAAAGTTTCACGTCAAACCATAGGTGCGGATCGTAGAGTCCCTCGTATTCTGCGGGTGTTAGCAGTAGACTCCGATCTACGGCATCTGTTACGGCGACCGTCAGCGTGTCCTCCGACATCTTCGCAAGGATGTCCACCATTTTTGCTTCAAGGTGCAGCCCGTTATAGAAGATGATGTGTGCTGAACTCAGTTTTTGAACATCTTTAGGTGTCAGGTTGTAAAAGTGTGGGTCTACGCCAGGTTCCACTATCCCGGTCACCTCAACGCGCGTACCGCCAACATTTTTAACAATATCAGTAATCATACCGATCGTGGCAACAACGCGAAGTTTGTCGCCTGTGGCAGCACCCGGTTGTCCCTTCGGATCACAGCCAGCCCATACCAATATACCTATCAAACACACTGAAATGTATATTCTCTGCATAATTTTATGCATTTTCTGCCTCACATGTTAAACAGGTCTTACAGAGGTGCCGATTCACGAGATGCGCGGAGGCGATTAAAACGCCGCCGATACTGTAGAAGACCACTTCAAAAGTGCCTTCAACGGCTATCTGAGCGGTAGCGATGAATGCTAACGCCGCTATCAGTACCAAAAACGCTCGCCAGTTTCGGTGGCGTCGAACACCCCACGCTAAACTCCCGATTGCCAGTCCAATTGCGCTCGCAATAAGGATAAACTCAACACGCTCATTCGCAAGGAAACTCAACCCAATCAAAGGTAAAACTGTTCCTAAAAGCGGCATCGCGAGGCAGTGGATCGCGCATGCGAAAGGGAGACACGCCGCGCACGCGACAGAGAGACACGCGCCAGTTGTATTCGCCAATTCGTGGTTAAAATATCTTTTCAATTTTATCTCCTTAGAAAATCGAGAACGGCGGGCGATGATAGAAATCATCATCCCCGTCCTACAATTTTAAAAATTAAGTTTATACAAGAGTTTCGCATTCCGTCCTGGTTCCGGCATCGCCGATTTGATGCGGGACAGATGTTCGCGATACGTTGTATCAAAGAGGTTTTCAATCTCGAAAACGACCATGTTCTCAAGCTGCCACCACGAAAAATTGAGATAGCTCCCGATATCATAGACGAGATAGCCGTCTGTCGGTTCCTCAAATTCACCGAGTCGGGTCTGGCTGCCTGAAAAACGGGACGCGACATACAAATGCAACGGGGCAGGCGTGTAACTGATGACGAATTTACCGTTGAGGGGTGGGACACGCTCCAGCGGTCGCCCATTGCTTTGAATCGTTCCGTTGACGTAACTCATATTGAGCTGAAGATGGACTTGCGGCAGGACCTCACTCCCTATTTGGATTTCAGCCCCATCCATCACAACGTCGTGTCCCATGTATTGATAAATCCACAACCATCCTGCTGCGCCGCTGCCCCACTCTTTTTCACCGCTGTTCATCGGAACGAGATAGTTCTGTATCTGATTCCTGAAAAGCGCAAGATTGAGTCTGAATCTGTCGTCTGCGTATTTGACGAAGAGTTCAGTGCCGTATCCGTTTTCGGGTCCCAGTTCTGAATTGCCGATTTCGTAGGAATAGACAGCCAAGTGCGGACCATCGCTGAAAAGCTCCTCGATCCCCGGTGCGCGAAACGTTTTCATCAGGGTAGCCCCGGTACTTAGCCTATCCGTCCAATGATAAATTCCAGAGGCAGCCCCTGAGAAACCGTTGAAATCGCGGCGTTGGACGGCTCCGGCTCGGACAACTGCCCCAGGTCTAAACGGTTCCGAACGTCTAATGTCGTAGCGGATAGCCCCTTGTAAGGTGAGTTTGTCGAAGTTACGCTGGTTTAGATAAAATCCCGCCAACGCGAGCTCACGGGTGTGAGGAGTCCAGTAAAATCCGTCTGTGGCGTGGTCTCGGTATTCCCACGAAACACCTGCAATCGCGTTGTCTAATAGATGCGCCATCGCTGAGACGTTGTAGGTTAACAGACCGAATTCGACACCAAGTCTCCCGTTGGATTCCCATTCCTGATGCTGATAACGCGTATAGGCAGTCTGGAGTTTTACCTTTTCAAGTATTGCTGTATTGAAGCGGTACTCCATCTGTCCTTCATAACGTTGCTTGTCGAGTTCGATGTTGACCCCGCTAATATGTCCTTCTGGTGAGCCGGGAACGCCGTAATCTGAACGATAACTGCTTCCCGAGGCACCGATGAAACCCCACGGCTTAATCAGCGAAGCACCGCCTGAAAAATTAACATTTGAAAGGGCAGTGTTTTTGAGTACACCTACCGGCGTTTGTATGTCAGATGCAAGCCGCCGATTCCATTCTATATTTCCCGCAAAATCACCAATTGGGAACGTAAAACCTGTCGTTCCGGTCAAACCTGAGTTGACAGATTCACCTTGGAACGTTAGATGCATATCCAGCCGTCTCGGTAGAATTTGCGGTATGTGATTGCTTTTGACATTGATGACACCGCCCAACGTACTTGAGCCGTAAATGAGCGATGCGGGACCCCGCGTAATTTCAACACCTTCAGCGATCGTCGGATCAATCGATACGGCATGGTCGGCACTGGATGCCGATTTATCGCCCGTTCGCTCGCCGTTTTCGAGAATAAGCAGCCTGTCACCGCCCAATCCACGAATAACGGGACGCGCAATCGCCCGTCCCATCGTTCGTTGTGAAATGCCCGTCTCATCTGCCAATGTGTTCGCCAAGGTCATCCCTAACCGTCTTTGGAGTTCCGCTTCACCCAATGCTAAGTCGGTTGTTTCCTCAAACTGTGAAAGAGAGCGATTTGAACCGTATACCCTGATGGTTTGCAGTTGAAACGGCAACGTCTCCAGTTCAATTTTGAGATAAGGCGTGGAGGCATTGACATCAATTACCTGTTCAAACCGCTGATAACCGACCTTCAGAAACTGGAGCGTCTGTTGTCCTTCCGGCACTGCGTCAAATTTAAACCGACCGTTTGCATCGGTCCGGACGCTTCCCTCAAGTCCCGCAATCTGGACTCTCACTCCACCAAGTCGAGCATGCGTCCGTACTTCCGTAACTTCTCCTTCCAAGGATCGCATTGGGTTCTGTGCACTTTGGGAATCCCTGAGATAGCAAAATAGGCATACTATTATCCCAGACACCAACACGAGTAGGTAGGGACGCTTTCTAAGAATCCCTACCGTGGGAGATCTATGCGGACAGGCACAAGTGCTTGAACAAGTGCTTAACATGGGAGTCCCCTTATTGAACAGTTACCGGTATGAGAAGTGCTCCCGTGAAGTCTGGATGGTCCCCGTGAAGGAGTTGAAGTTTGATGCTCGTTTCGCCTGCCTTCAATCCCTCGAGTCCAAATCCTAATTCTTCACCATGTTCTTCTTCACCATGTTCTTCTTCACCGTGTTCGTGTTCATCTTCATGTTCCAGATGAATCTCAATAATAGCGGAATCGTACTCCGACAAGCCCAAGTTGAAGACTTCCTCATGTCCATGCTCATCCACTGCCTCTACTTCATCGAGATGGACTTCCGCTTCGTTCGCGTCAATAAATACAACATGGACCTCAATCTCTTCACCAACGCCAACGGTGAGACCGCCTTCATGGGCACCTTGATGTTGATGATAGACCACTTCTCCATTAACTTCCAGGTTAAAGCCGTCGGCATCGGCATGCATGGGGGCATCCGTTTCGTGGTCGTGGTCATGGTCATCTTCAACAATAGGGTTGTCACTTTCGCCACAACCTCCCATGAGGGGAAGTACGGTGACAAAAGTTAGTAACATTAATCGAGAAATAGCGACAGAAAAGTCGCACCGAAAAAAATAGGTAAACATTTGTATTCTCCAATTTTTTTTAAACTTTTTTAATCTGATGGTACACAGTATGTGCCCATTGCTTCTAAAATGGAATTGCACTTAACAACGAAAATGCCACGCGAAAGATATAAAACGCGCGGTGACATGCCGCGAGTATCTCATGCTTTGTTAAAATAATAGATGTACCTATAGACTTCCTAAAAGCGTACCATTCATTGATACACAATTAGGTAGCATCTACTATAACCCAAGTTGCTACTAACAAATTTTGGTGTTTGTGCTTGGGTATTTCTGTGTGTTTCAACACCACTTTTCAAGTATTTCCTCACCCCAGATGAAGTTTAATAAAATATTTGGGTAATTCTATGTTCTCCAGACCCGGTAGGTGCGGTTTCCCAACCGCACCGGGCATCGGTAAAAATTACCCGATTAAATTCTTAATCTTCATGAGAGGCGATATATCTATAGAATATAGAAGAACACCACAATATGTTGCAAAGCAGAGATGTACAAAGCGCGGGACGCGTAAATAAGGACCCGCAATCTTTGGACAATAAGAGATATAAAGGAAAAACAAAATCTGCCTTTAAATGGCATAATTTGCGAGTTCAGTGGAAGGTATAGGCGGGGCACGACTCCAAGCGGTCGTGGTAAATCTTAAAGGAAGAAAAACGATTTCATACAGCGGAAGCGTCGTACTTGGAAGAAACGGAGAGGTGAGTACTACCACCTCAATTTCCTCTCCGACGTGTTGGCTGTTGTAGACACAGGCTGTACAAGTTTCCTCAGAATGCGCGTGTTCACAATGATCGTGATCATGCGTGAGTGCTATGACACTCAGCAACGCAACATAACAAAATAAACCTATTAAAATGCCGGTTTTCAAACTACGCCTAAAGACAAGCGTGTTTGGAAAAGCGATGCCGTTTCTCATAACCTATGCCTGTGTTATTATCAAAGCTCAGATTGCCAACAAACTTGCGATATATTATATCATACGATTATGTCAATGTCAAATAAAAGTGGAAATCATACCAGAACCATTTAGTTTTCTTGTAGGAGGGATCCCCGAATTCCGACTGCTGACACCCTCTCAGAAAAGATAGGCTTGCACTTATCGGCGCGATGCTTTATCATATTCACCATGAGATTACCCAAAGGAGACATAATTAGATGCTAAGTGTTAAAGAAGCCCGCCAACAAATGCTAAATACCATTCCGGTTTTACCCACAGAAAAACGGGAAATTCTAAGTTGTGCGAACTACGTTCTCGCTGAGACACTGCATGCCGAAGAAAACATTCCGCCGTTCGACAATTCAGCGATGGATGGGTATGCGGTTCACGCAGCAGATGTTCAAAACGCTTCCGAAGCGAAACCTGCTGTTCTTTCGGTTGTAGAAACCATAGCCGCCGGATATGCCCCAACACAACAGGTCGCAGCCGGGCAAGCGTCGCGCATCATGACAGGTGCCATGATGCCGGAAGGTGCCGACGCGGTTGTGATGCAAGAGGTGACCCAGCGGGACGGGGATACAGTCAAAATTTTTGAGAGTATTGACAAAACTGGAAACGTCCGTTTCACGGGTGAAAGTGTCGCGGAGGGACAGCAGGTCATGGGAAAAGGGAAATACCTACGTCCACCGGAAATTTCAATGCTCGCCTCTCTTAATCGCCCAGAGGTTACAGTCTATCGCAAGCCCACCGTTGCGATTGTTTCGACGGGTGACGAACTCCTGCTACTCGGTGACCGGCTTGAACCAGGAAAAATTCGAGAAAGCAACCGTTACGGTCTCTATGCACAGGTCGAGGAAGCGGGCGGCATACCGATTGATATGGGTATCGCGCCTGACGATGAAGCAGAAATAGAGCGAATTTTTCGGGACGCGCTTGCAAAGGCTGATGCCCTCATTACAAGTGGTGGCGTTTCGGTAGGGGAGCACGACTTTGTGAAAAGTGTATTGGAGAGATTAGGCGAAGTTAACTTCTGGCGCGTCGCCATGAAACCCGGAAAACCGCAGGCTTACGGTATCTCGGACGGAAAACCTATTTTTGGATTGCCCGGCAATCCGGTCTCTTCGCTCGTTGTGTTTGAACTTTTTGTCCGACCCGCGCTCCTCAAAATGGCAGGACGTACAGAATTATTGCGTCCAACCTTCAAAGCTACTTTGGCAGAATCCATTACCAATAGAGATGGACGCGTTAATTATATGCGCGCAATTCTCAAAGAGTCTGATGGTCAATATACTGCTGAAACAACGGGTCCCCAGGGTTCTGGTATTTTGCACTCGCTTGTATTGGCGAACGGCTTAATCACGATTCCATCCGGTGTAACGTTACAGGCTGGAGAAACGGTCGATGCCCAGTTCCTATTTTAGATATAGACAAGACTTACGCAGCACAAAATAAGAATAGGACTTACGTACACGTGGATATTGAACGGTGGAAGGACGGAAGGAAGGGAAGGATGGAAGACCTGCCTCCACGCTTCCACCCTTCCAATCTGCCGATCCCGCAAGAAACGAAGGGATTTTGCGTAAGTCCTAATAGCATTGAGGAGTTTTCCATGGTTGTAGACACGCATGTTCATGTTTGGGAAATAGATCCCCCGAAATATCCTGTCGGTCCCACTGCGCCGAGTTGGAATTCCTATCCAGATGAACCCGGTACCGCTGATGAACTCTTGGCAGAGATGAACGAGCACGGTGTTGACTGGACAGTGCTGGTTCAAACGAGTTGGTCTACTTGGGATAATGGTTATATTGCGGATTCGGTAGCGCGTTTTCCAGACCGGTTCATTGGGCACGGCTTAATCGATCCCCAGGACCCAGACAACGCTGATCACGTCCGTTATTGGATAAAAGACCGAGGCTTGGCAGGCTTTCGCTTCCATCCGATGTACTATCCCGATGAAAAGATATTGCTCACCCAGCAGAACGCACCGATGTGGGAAGAGATTGCGGCACTAGACGCAGTCATCCAGTTTCATCTGCGTGCTGAGTTTGCCGATCAGGTCGCTGTTATCGCGCAACAGTACCCACATCTGACCCTGATTCTTGACCACATGGGTTACCCGCAGGTGGGTTCCGAGGAAGCAGCGTTTCAACCAATTGTGGACCTCGCTCGATACGATAATGTCCACTTCAAACTGTCAGATGTTGCAGGACGTTCTCACCAAGATTTCCCGTACACGGATGTACATCCGTTCATTGAAAAATTGCTTTCGGTTTTCGGGGCAGCGCGGACGGTCTGGGGCACAGGCTACCCCGGACACCATCGGCAAAAGCACAACTGGCCATCTTTAGAACAGGAACTTCGTCTCATTCGGGAAGGCTTACCGTTCCTGACAGAAGCCGACAAGGAACAGATTCTGGGAGGCACAGCCGCGCACATCTGGAATTTGGCGGTGTAGGAGGGGTTCCAATTTCTATGCGGATGTTGATTGATTCGTCAGTTAAAAGTCGGGATTCGGAAATCCCTCCTACACAAGAATTAGAGTACAGGTTCTGTTATGACAACAATCGCAATGAATTGGGGTGAGATGGCTTATCTTGATTCAGGTGATTCGGGATGTCCGCTGCTGTTCTTGCATGGGACTGGCTGTGATGCCTCCGATTGGATGCCAGTGATTGAAAGATTGCCGAGTGCGCAGCGTTGTATTGCTCCCGATTTTCGCGGACATGGACAGAGTGCTGTGCCTACCCAACCATTTACATTGGCGGATCTTGCTGGTGATGTATTGTGCCTTGCAGACTTTTTGGGAATTCAGGAATTGGTGATTGTTGGGCACAGTCTTGGCGGCATGGTGGCGATGGAGGTCGCGCAGCATTCCTCCTGTGTTGTTGGGCTTATTTTGCTGGAGGGATGGACAAGTCTTTCATCTGCGGGCAGTGCTTTCGACCCCGGACGGTTTTACGGTTCACTGTCCGAAACCGTGGTTGCACAGATTCAGCGGAAGTCTGAGAGGACTCGAAATCGTTTTCAATCCGAAGTCTGGCACGATTTCTGGGAGTCTGTCAAGAAATTTGATGCCTATACCTACTTGCAGCGCGCCTCTATTCCTATCTACGAGGTCTTTGGCGGTATGGGACGGAATGATTTAACTGAAGATAAGTTACGCATTCCGTCCAATCCGCATATTCGATGGGTATGGATACCCAACGCCGGACATTACCTACCGCATGAATGTCCGACTGAAATCGCCAAGGTAATAAGCACACTCTGTGTGCCTTAACTTCAAGGTAGTGGGCACACGCCGTGAGTTCCTGTAATCTCACACCGTGTGTCGTAATACGCTAAGCTTCCGGAATTTCGACCGGCAGATCCAGCCGGTCACCCCACTCTTTCCACGAACCTATGTAGTTGCTTACTTTTGGATAGCCCAAGAGTCGCAACGCCAAATAGGCTTGTGAAGAGCGGTAACCACCCTGTCAGTAGCACATGACCTGTTTTTCCGGTGTGATACCGACATTTTCGTACATCTGCCGGAGTTCGTCAGCCGGTTTAAAAGCCCCTGCTTCATCGAGATTATTGAGCCACTCAATATGGATCGAACCCGGAATCGCACCTGGGCGTTCGGCGCGAGCGACCCTGCCGTAGTGTTCATCATCTGTGCGCGTATCGAGAGGAACAAAATCAGTTCGGTTTAAGAGGACGCGGATCACATCAGCATCCATGTGTATATCGTGTTTTGGATTTATTGGGAAGGGTGGCACCTCTGGTGGCTCAACACCGACCGTACTCACAGGTCCATCTGCTGCTAACCACGCCTTGAAGCCGCCATCCAATAGACGGGTTTCAGGGTGTCCTAAGTACTCGCAGAACCAAAACCCTCGCGAGGCGCGCGTTCCTGAGATGTCTTCATACCATACAATCGGCTTGCTCGGATCGAGTCCGCGTTGCTGAAATAGGTATGCTATCATCCACATAAAGGTATCGAAAGTCTCTTTTCGAGTATCAATAAGACTCAACCCAAACAAATCTAAATGAAGTGCACCAGGGATGTGTCCTTGGATATATTCATAGGTTGGTCGGGTATCGACAAGGCAGTACGTCTGATCGTCAAGTGTGCCTTTCAATTCCTCAGCAGAGATAACCAGTTGTGGATTTTCATAACCTTTATAGGTTTCCATCTTTAGTTATAACTCCTTTAGGACTTACGCAATTTTCTTACGAACAACGGCTACCACACGCCGCTGGCGAGGTTTTAAACCTCGCCAGCGATGAAGCTGCGCAAGTCCTGTCCTTCTAATTTTTTATAAGACGCGTCGTCCTGTCTGCGTCCTACGCCGTTTTCGGCTTCTTTTTGTTAACAAGTTTTATTGCTTTCCATTTTCCAGTACGATACCAGAACCACATGGCGATCCCCTGGACGACATTAGAAAGGGCGATGCCCAACCAAACGCCGTTAAGCCCGATGAAGTGTGAAAGTAGGATCACGAGTCCCAAACCAACGCCTACCTGTGCTGCGAGCGTAATCACCATCGGAGAGAAGGTGTCTCCAGCACCGTTGAGTGCTCTTCCTAAGATGAGCGAAAAAGCAATGAATCCAAACGTTGGTGCGAGAAATTGTAGATAAACGATGCCGATTTCGGTAACATCCGTCTCCGTAGTAAAGATCCGAATGAAGATTTGTGGAAAGACGAAAAAGACTGCGCCGATACCTGCCATAATTGCGGCACCTACAAGGTTTGCCACTCGTGTCGATTCTTCGGCGCGTTCTATCTGATTCGCTCCCAAATTCTGTCCGACCAATGGCACGACGGCGTTTGCGATCCCGAAGCCGGGATTCATTACCAGAATCCTGAGTCGCATACAGATTGTATATGCTGCGACGACCGTCTTACCGTAGGGTCCGATAACCCATAAAAAACCGAGTCTCGAAATATGCCGCCAAAACCCTTGCATCGAACTATAAACACCGAGCCTTAAAATATCAAGCATTTCCACCGGGTCCACCTGATACCGAACGCGCCGTAATGAAACAGGTGCACGTCCACTCCAACAGAGATAAAGTAGGATAATCACACCCGCGCCACGCCCGATAAGCGTCGCATACGCTGAACCTGCTACCCCAAGTTTCGGAAACCCCCACAACCCAAAAATCAGCAACGGATCAAGTCCGATGTTAATCAACGTTGAGAAGATCAGGACCATCATTGGTGTAACCGTGTCGCCACCTGCACGGAAGATAGAGCCGAGTGTCATCGACACGAACATTGTGCTAATACCAGCGAGAATGATGTGCATGTAAGTGGTGCCGAGCCTTAGCACCTCTGGGTCCACCATTCGGACAGCGAGCAAGCCCTGTTCCGCCAAGGGATAACCAACGAGCGTGACACCGATTGAAAAAAAAACGGCTAACAGGATTGACTGCATGGCGATGTGTTCGGCTTGCGCGAGGTTCCTCGCTCCGAGGTTCTGTGCCACCATAATCCCAGCACCCGTTGAGACACCGAGCGAGAAAACCCCGATTAACCGAATTAGATTTCCGCTCACACCAACAGCTGCTATCGCGCCAGCCCCCAATCTGCCAACGAAAATCATATCAACGATATTGAATGCTTCTTGGAGAATGTAGCTGAGTGTTATGGGACCCGCAAGCTGCAGAAGGTGTCTCAGAAGGCTCCCTCGGGTTAAATCGCCCCGTGTTTTTTTCATATTTTCGGCTTTTCGTGAGTCCTGCTTGTTCTCTCTGAGTTTTGATCCCCTTACCGAATAGAAATCTGATAACTACGACTTTCGGATACGGTGTTTCTGGGCTTCACTATAGCAGAATTTTGTTTGGATGTCAAGAGAAAAATAGGGCTTAAAAGTATTTTTCTTTGACAGAATCTTTAGAAACCTGTTATAATGTTCTATATTTTTTAGGAGGCAGAATATGAAGAATGCAGTATTGACTTACAAGTTCTCCCCTTACGGGGTCGTGTGTTTCTTGGTAGCGTTGTCTATGATCCTCGCGCCGTTTGTTTCGGCTAACTTTGAAGAGGGACTTGTCCTGAATCACCATTACGATGAGGGGCAAGGCACACTTGCTGCAGATGCCAGCGGACATGGGCACGATGGCGAAATTTCCAATCCAGAGTGGGTCGATGGTAAATTCGGGAAGGCACTCAGATTTGGTGGTGAAGGCAGCGACGTTTTCGTTACCGTTGAGAGTACGGCTGCCTTGAATGTAAACGAGTGTACGTTTATGGCGTGGATTAACGCCGATCATTGGAATGGGGTACGCCAAATTGTTGGCAAATCCGTCCACGGTGGTTGCGCCGGTAGAACGCAATACGGCCTGTTTAGTGAAGGTGGTGTTTTCAAAGTCCGCTTTGAAACTGAAAACGGCAGAGCCGACATTTCAACGGATCTTCCACCAACCGGTGAATGGGTTCACGTCGCTTTTACCAACGATGGTGCAATGGCGAAAATCTATATTAATGGCAGCTCAGTTGTTGAAGGCGCGGTCCCGGGTCCACTGAGAGCGAACGACGATCCCTGGCGGATCGGACAGGACTGTGAACGTCTCAACTACGTCTTCGCAGGTGCTATAGACGAAGTTCGTCTCTGGAACCGTGCGTTGACGACTGCTGATATTGGTGAGTTAATGCCTTCAGCCGTTGCTGTTGACGCTCGCGGAAAATTGGCGACCACTTGGGGCAGTATCAAAACTGCTCATTAAAACATTGTAGGTGCTTTCAGGCGCGCTTTCAGGCGCGCCCGCCTCTTTCTCTGCCATCACTTAGGATCACATCTGCTGAGAAAAAATACACTGGACAGCGGAGAAAAAAATGTTTTGGGAAGAAGTAAAAAAACACTATCAAGCCGGGTCTGCACATCAATTTCTACTCCATTTTAATGTGCAAGACTTGTTACACGACGATGTCTACGGATACTTGCCTACCTCTGAATATCTCTCGGAGCAACTCAATGTGTTGGGGTGCGACCTTGTCCTCGGCTATAATACGTCGGAAGGTATTCATTTCCCCAATATTGGGCGATGGCGTGCCACCCAAAGAATGTTAGATGTAATTCCAAAGTATGAAAAAACCGGCACTTTCCATTTCCAGAGTATAGCGACATGGATTGAGACATTTCGGCGTTTACGGGAAGTGGAAGACCCACATCTTGCTGATCAGGAAGTAGATCCACAAGTGGCACGCCGAAGAATCAATGCCACTTTAGCATTTGACAAACCCCATGAAGACCCATTCGTCAGTCTTGATCCTGCGCCTTCGGATGAGTTGCAAGAGAAACTTAATCATCTATTGCATCAAGACAGAGCGAGGGTTGGATTAATTATCAACTTTCTGGAGCAGCTCGCGCCGAACGATCCTTCCTTGAGCAGTGCCTCTAACGATGACCTGCAACGCTTTTTCAATCAGATGCAGAATTGGGCATCCGACCTGGAGGTACGAAAACGGAAACACATCATCTTGCTCCTGACCCATAATACGTTTGACATACATTCAAATCTTACCACGAATCCTGAAATTCCTCTCATAGAAATTCCGTTCCCCGACTATGACCAGCGCCACCATTTTATTCAGTACCTCCACACCATTTCGGATGTTTCGTCACAAATGCGGAGGAGTCTCGGAGATGCACGGGACAGGGAAACTTTGGCACGTGAGACAATAGGATTGAACCTCTTCGGTATCCACGATGTTGTTCAACAGGCGGAATCTACAGAGCAGAAAGCAGGTGGTGAACCGATTGTGCATTACCGTCGTGAGAGTCTCAAGGCTTTCAGCCATGGGGTCCTTGAACTCGGCGAAACCCATACAAACCCCTCTGGTGATGGTTGGTATGTAACGCGGATAATTCGGGATATAGCGGACGGTATGAGACACCGAGATCTGCGGCGTGTGCCACGAGGTATGCTTCTTCTTGGACCCCCTGGGACCAGTAAGGATTACGCCGCAAGGGTGCTCGCTGGTGAGGCAAACATGACGCTCGTCCAACTCCGCTACGCGAGTCAGGTGGGTGAGGTGACGATAAACATCAACGAAAATGGGAACACTTACGATCGGAATCTTAATGCCGCCATTAATTTTATCCGAGGTATTTCACCGACGGTTGTCTTTATGGATGGGATTGAGCAGGTATCGCCACGTACGACAATGAATCCCGACGACTATGAACAAGCGTTTCCTCAAGCCCTCATGAATGCTATGAATGATGCGTCCTTACACGGCAGAGTGATATGGGTCGGGGCATCGCAACGCCCAGACTTAATACCGCCAATCTTTCGACGGTATGGCGTTTTTGACACCAAATTAATCATGCTACCTCCTATCGGTGCAGGCAGAGCGGAAATTCTACGAATATTCTGCCAAGGACAAACATCAGGCAACATCAATTTTCAGGCACTCGTCGGTGGCTCAGAAACAGATGGGTTGACTTGGCGGGACCTGTTCTTAATTGTCCAACGTGCAAGTAACCTCGCAAAACGCGACAGACGCGATACCTTCACTGAAGCCGAACTCCGTCAAACACTCAACGACTTCATCCCTGACTATTCACGGGAGATGCAAATCTTCATGGGGTTATTAGCATTGCGAGAAGCGAATTCACGTATCATGGTTCCAGACGGCTTGTTACCAGAGTACCAAGAATTTGTCGATGACAATCGGATTGATAAAACAGGGATTAATAGGCGTTTGATGGAACTGAGCAGCCAACTTGGCTTGAATACTTGATACCCAACAATCCTCTTATTCTCCTTCCGTAAGCCTTCTAAAACTGACCGCTGATGGCTGACAACTATTCTTCTATTTTTTCTTGACAGGTATTTTTTTGTTTGCTATAATGCCTTATCTTTACCTATAAGGAGGGAATTCTAACGATGAAATTGGCTATTTGTTTATCTATCGCCTTGCTTTTGATGGTGACACCCTTCGCTATGTCTATTGGTCCAGGAGAATTTCTGGACGGTTTAGTGCTATACCATCCCTATGATGAAGGGAAAGGGGCCAAAGCCGAAGATTTTAGCGAAAATGAACACGAGGGTGTAATTGACAACCCGAAGTGGGTTAACGGAAAATTCGGAAAGGCATTGGAATTTGGTGGTCCAGGCAGCGACGTTTTTGTCACAGTTGAGAGCACTCCAAAACTGAACGTGGATGAATTCTCGTTTATGGCGTGGATCAACTCCGAGGAATGGAATGGTGTCCGTCAAATCGTCGGCAAATCCGTTCATGGTGGATGCGGCGGTAGGGTCCAATACGGCGTGTTCAGTGAAGGAGGGGTCTTCAAAATCCGTCTCGAAACCGAATCGGGGCGCGCCGATATTGCAACCGATCTACCTGAGACTGGGGAATTTGTGCATATCGCTTTCACCAACGATACCAAGAAAACCAAAATCTACTATGATGGCAAAGAGGTACAGGAGGGAGATACGCCCGGGAAACTCAAAGCCAACGATGATCCCTGGCGGGTTGGACAGGATTGCGACCGTCTCCAGTATGTTTTTGCAGGGATTATTGACGAAGTTCGTCTCTGGAATCGCGCATTGAGCGAGGAGGAAATCAATACGTTTATGGATCAGGGCGTAGAGGCACTCGCGGTTGAAGCAACTGGGAAACTCTCCACAACCTGGAGCCGTCTTAAAGCAGGACTTTAAGGTAGGCTTAAAGTCGGAATTCGTAAGATAATTTGTTTTGCTGGCGAGGTTTATAACCTCGCCTCTTTTCAAGCGGCGCGCTTTCTTAGCGCGCCCTACCAATTAGAGAAAAAATGTCCCAAACTTCAAAAAAAGTGTCATGTAGAAATTGCGATGCACAGATTACGGAAAAAGTATTCGCTAAAAATCTTAAAGTTTGTCCGCACTGCGACCACCATCACTATATGAGTGCTTATGAGCGGCTTGATCTCATTGTAGATGCGGACAGTTTTGAGGAATACGATGCGGACCTTTACTCGGTTGATTCGCTGGAGTTCCCAGAATATCCGGAGAAATTGGAGAGAGATGTCGCCAGAACAGGGCTCAGATCCGAGATGCTTTCCGGCATAGCCAATATTGGTGGTTATTCAACTGCTATTGCGATTGGCGATGTTGGATTTATAGGCGGCACGTGCGGTTCTGTCATCGGTGAAAAGGTTACCCGATGTATTGAGCGCGCCCTTGAGAATCAATTACCGTTGGTGATCGTCTCTGTAAGTGGTGGAATGCGGATGCAGGAGGGGACGCTCGCCTTGATGCAGATGGCGAAAACCGCTGCCGCTTGTGCTGCGTATGCGAAATCGGGGCTTTTTTATATCTCCGTTGTCACCGATCCGACGTTTGGGGGGGCGACTGCCAGTTATACTTCACTCGGTGATGTGATTGTCGCTGAAGCGGGTGCGCGAATCGGCTTCGCAGGTCCGTTAGCCATTGCCAGCCTTCGTGAAGAATTGCCCGAAAACTTTCAGAAAGCGGAGTCGTTACTGGAACATGGGTTTGTTGATGCTGTTGTCCACCGCTCAGAGATGCGGCAAATGCTTACAGATCTGATTGCCTTCGCTTCCTAATAATGGAACCATCTTTTCTTTTTCGTCCCCGTCTGAAAATAGAATGTGTTTTGTATCATATAACCTAAGTTGCCACGTAAAGCGTTGTATACATCATTTCTGCTTGAAAACCCACACGAATTTCAGTTACTATACTATATACCTATCGCTTCTACGAGTCTGTTAAAGCTGCTTAAAGCTGCTATATAGGTGGGGTGCCGCCGCGGTTAGAAACCCTGCCAGTGAAACCATTATCAACATGAAACGTTATTAGAGGTGTGTAGTTAGGCAATATTGCGTGCTTAAATACTGAGTGCCTCTGGCATTACACGCTACACACTTCGCTTTTGGACGCGAACTGCTACTATCAAATCGGACACCGAAGTGCACGAAACGGGTGCGCCTCGCAATGCAAATACAGAAAAATAAGGATAAAACATGCCAAAGTCACTCGTCGTTGTTGAATCGCCGGCGAAAGCGAAAACTATCAAAAAGATTTTAGGTAAGGATTACATCGTTGAATCCTCCGTTGGACATATCCGGGATCTCCCAAAGAAGGACCTTGGAGTTGACATTGAGAATGCCTTTGCACCGAAGTATGTCTTAATTCGAGGGAAAGGGAAGGTCGTGAAGTCCCTCCAGAGCGAGGCACGTAAGGTTGATAATATCTATCTTGCTGCGGATCCCGATCGCGAAGGGGAAGCTATTTGTTGGCATCTTGCTGAAGAACTCAAGAAGGCAAAGAAACCGATCTATCGGATAACCTACAACGAAGTCACCAAAAACGCAATTTTAGAAGCAATCGAAGATCCGGGTGATATTGATATGGCGCTCGTTGATGCGCAACAGGCGCGTCGTGTACTGGACAGGCTCGTCGGATACCTGATCTGCCCTCTTTTGTGGCGGAGCGTTAAACCGGGATTAAGTGCAGGCAGAGTCCAATCCGTCGCAGTGCGTCTTATCTGTGAGCGTGAGGCTGAAATTGAGGCGTTTAAACCCGAAGAATACTGGACACTCACAGCGACATTGACCCCAACTGAGGTTGAGCATCCCTTCCCAGCAAAGTTACATAAAATCGGGACAAAGAAGGGCGAAATCAATAACTACGGGTTTCGCATAGATGAAGCGCGCGCCAAGGAACTCGCCGCGGACGCAAAGACACAGACATATCTCGTTGAAAAAGTCCAAAAACGCGAGCGGAAACAGAATCCAGTCCCACCCTTTATCACGAGTACTCTACAACAGGAAGCGTCTCGGAAACTCCGTTTTGTTGCTAAAAAAACGATGCTTATCGCCCAACAACTCTATGAAGGCCTGGAGATTCACGGCGAAGGTTCAATCGGGTTGATCACCTACATGCGGACCGACTCAACGCGTGTTGCCCAAGAGGCACTTCAAGCGGCACGATCATATATCGAAACGACGTATGGCGGAGAATATTTGCCGAACCGTGCTGTTAACTATCGAAGCAAAAGAGGGGCACAAGATGCACACGAGGCGATCCGCCCTACATTGCCGTTGCGAACACCTACAGAATTGAAACCCCATCTGAATGATGACCAGTACCGGCTCTATGAACTGATCTGGATGCGGTTCATAGCAAGTCAGATGAAGCCTACTGTTCTTGATGCGACAACAATTGACATCAAAGCAGGGACCTATCTCTTCCGAGCCACCGGTTCAATTGTCAAGTTTGATGGGTTCAGGCGTATCTACATGGAGGGTAAAGATGACCCGGTTGCTAATGCGCCTGAATCGGAAGAAGAGAATCTCAACTTACCTGTTGTCAAAGAGGGTGATCCGCTGGATCTGCGCAAGTTAGAGCCGAAACAGCATTTTACGCAACCGCCACCGCGCTACAACGAAGCAACACTCGTCAAGATGCTGGAAGCAAAAGAGATCGGACGACCAAGTACCTATGCTTCTATCCTGTCAACGATTCAGAAAGAGTATGTCACCAAGGAGCGTGGTAGACTCTTGCCTACAGATGTTGGTAGACTCGTTAATGAACTCCTGATACACGGATTTCCCGCGATCCTCGACGTTGAATTCACAGCGAAAATGGAAGATCAACTTGATACTATTGCTGATGGAAAAGTTGCGTGGGTACAGACGTTAGCGGAATTTTATCCTGACTTCCAAACCGCACTCAGTGAAGCCCCTGATAAGATGTATGAAGCCCGAAAAGCGATGGAAGAGCAGTCGGACGAAACGTGTGAAAAATGTGGAGGCAATATGATCGTGAAGTGGGGCAGATATGGGCGGTTCCTGGGTTGTGCTAATTATCCAGAGTGTCAGAATATCAAGCGTTTAACCGCCGACGATACCCCCACCGCGGAACCCGAACTGACCGATACAGTGTGTGATAAGTGTGGTGAACCGATGGTTATTAGGGTGAGCCGCGCCGGCGCGAAATTTTTGTCGTGTAGTGGATACCCAAAATGCAAAAACGCCAAGCCGGTCCCAATGGGCATCGACTGTCCAGAGGCTGGTTGCGACGGTTACCTCGGTGAACGTCGCAGTCGCCGTGGAAAAATTTTTTACGGTTGTAGCAACTATCCCAAGTGTGAATTCTCTACATGGGATAAACCTATACCGGAACCTTGCCCAAAATGTAACGCACCCTTTCTTGTTGAAAAAACCAGAAAACCGAAAGGCAGTGAGACTGTAACCGTGTCACTGAGTTGTCAATCACCGGATTGTGACTATACAAAGGAATAGTTATCGGTTATCAGTTACCTTGTTGTGGCACCAAAAGTTTTGTGGACATTACAGCATATCTGAACACCATAGCACATTAACTTTAACCATCAACTCGTCTACAGATACTTTTGCTAAGGCGCAAGTTGATGGTTAAAACTGAAGACTGATAACCGACAACCCTAAAAATGATACAGTTGCACCAGGTTAGTTTCAGTTATGGCGATCTTAGTGTGCTCGAGAAGGTGAGCTTTCGCGTGGAACGCGGCGAATTTGTGTTTCTCCTCGGTCCAAGTGGCTCAGGGAAGACAACACTGTTGCGATTGTTATATGCTGATTTAGAGCCGATTGGTGGTGATTTGAGTGTCGTTGGGCAACCCCTTGCACGGTTGGACAAAGTCAGTCTACCCTACTTTCGACAGAAGATAGGGATTGTTTTTCAAGATCTTAAGTTCTTGGCAGATAAAACGGTCCAGGATAATCTGGCACTGCCGCAGCGATTGGTAGGAACACCACCGCAGACAATCAAAGAAAACGTACACAAGCTCCTGAATCAGATGGGATTGCTTCACCATCAAAATGCACTTCCAGCAGAAATATCTGGCAACGAGAGGCGACGGCTTGCTATAGCAAGAGCCGTTATCAACAATCCTCTGTTATTACTTGCGGATGCACCCACAGAGGGCTTAGATTTGCGCCTTTCGCTTGAGGTAATGGCACTTCTTGATGCACTTAATTTTCAAGGTATGACTATCTTTGTGGCGACGAGTGATCGACAACTCGCTGAGAAATGTAATAAGCGGATTATTGAGCTACGGGATGGTGGTATCCATTGAATCGTCATCGGTTATCAGTTAAGGGGTGCCCTGTTTAACCAAAAACCTCTTTTAACCGGCAACTTTGACCAAGAACTCGCCTACAGATACTTTTGCTAAGGCGCGAGTTCGCATTAAACCAGAGCCTCTCAAACCGGCAACTTTGACCAAGAACTCGTCTACAGATACTTTTGCTAAGATGCAAGTTCTTAGTCAAAACCGACAACTATAAAAAATGCGTTACTACTTCAAGAATGCCATATCCCATATAGCCTATGCTGGCAGTACGAGTATGATGAGTTTCATTGGAATCGGTTTCGTTACTGTCTTACTTGCCACCTTACTATTAAACCACTCGTTTATATTACAACAATCTGAGTTTAAAAGCCACGCGCCTACCCTTGTTGCGTTTCTAAAAGATACTGTCAATGAGTCAAAAGGTCGCGCCTTAGTCAGCCAGATCGAGAAAAGCGGGCAGGTGCTTGCTGTCAATTATGCTTCAAAGGCAGAGAGTCTCGCTCGTGGTGAAACCCAGTTTCAGGATTTAGGCATCCTCATTAAGGAGGCGTTTGCGGGGACAAGGGGTGTAAACCCGTTTCCGGCATCCCTCAAAATCTATGTAGATGAAGAATTGATAACACGTAAAGCGTTAGAACAGATTTCTTTGAATATTAAAGCACACGACGAAATCGAGGACGTGTTATTGACTGGACAGGGACAACTGAAGGACCGCATACGCGATTCAGAACGCACAACTTTCATCGCTATTGGAGCGGCGGTCATTGCGATCTGGTTTATTATCGGTTCTGTTATTAAAAAAACAACGATTGCTCGCGCTGAGGAGATAGCCCTCATGAAACTCCTCGGTATGGTCGGCCGTTATCTCCTCGTTCCTTTTATGGTCCATGGACTTTTCCTCGGCGGGCTTGGCGCGCTGTGTGGACTCGGCTGCTTCTATGGGATGTTTTATGTATTCAAACCTCAATTAGGGGCGGTCAGTTTCCTAAGCATTTATCAGTCTATCTTGATCGTTGTAGCTGGAATGGTAATTGGATTTCTCGTGGGGCTTACCGCACACCGGAAATTTGTGTAGCAGTCATACCTATGCACATGCAAGCGCAAGCGACCCCACCCGTTAATGGAAATGGACGGGCGCGCTGGATAAACGGAACGGATCGTTCTTGACACAACCTACCTAACTAAACCACAAGGAAAAATAAAAATATGACAAACCGAGACATCAGTGTTGTGTTTCGAGCCATCGGATCCCTCTTACAGATCCGAGGTGAAAACGCATTTCGCTCGCGAATTTATGAACGGGCAGCCGATATAATTGAGGAATTCCCCGATGAACTGGCTTCTGAAGATTCCGAAGCGAGCACACTGCATTACAATAAGGAAGCGGTAGAAAAACTTCGAGCGACACCCGGCATTGGGAAGGCGATTGAGGACAAAACCGTTGAGATGTTGGAAACTGGACGCTGCAAATTCTACGACGAACTCACAGCAGAGATGGGGACGGAAATACTCGAATTGCTTGCCCTCCGGGGCGTTGGTGTAAAAACCGTAGAGAGATTCTATCAAGAATTCGATGTCAGAAACCTTGAAGACCTCCGTGAATTGATTGAGAGTGGACGGATTAGAAACATAAAGGGTATCGGACGGAAAACCCTTCAGATGATAACTGAGAGTTTGGCATTCCACACGGAACAGAGAAAGATGCGTCCGTTCTGGAGTATTTCGCCCACCGCCCAAGACATCTTGGATCACCTCACAGCGTTAGTAGATGACGGATGGATAAAACGCTGCCAATTCACAGGAGATTTACGGCGGCGTGAGGAGGTCTGTCAAAGTATCGAATTGATTGTTGAATGTCAGGACGAAACAGCCTTTCAATTTGAGCATAATGCTCTGCCACCTGTGCTACAGTCAATCCTCGCGCGCCTTTCACAAGCCCGATTTAGTCTAACGGTTCTGCAACAAACATCGGACAATCTTGGTTCGCTGATACTTTTCAGAACGAAAAATAGGATTCAGTACGTGTATGACAGCGAACGCGAGGCTCTCGTTAAAAAAGAACAAGATGAGTCAACAGATGATGTACGCCACACGCTTCCTGTAATTCAATTCTATATTGATAAAAATTTTCCTGTATCTCTCTATTTATGCACTGCTGCCACCTACGACGCCACGCTCTTCTTAACAACAGCGACTGATGCCCACTTCAAAGCACTTCTTGACGCGGTTTCCCTGGAGTCGCCTGACTTTTGGCATGTAACACGTGATATAACAGAAGCGGGGATTTATGAGAAGTTCGGAATCTCCTATATTTTGCCGGAACTTCGACAGGACGGTGCTTCAGTCACAGCCGCTGCGGAAGGCACTTTACCAACTCTCATTGAATTCACGGATTTGCGAGGCGACTTGCACGCACATACTGACTGGAGTGATGGACGAAATACGCTTCAAGAGATGGTGGCGGCAGCAAAAGCAGAAGGTCTCGAATACTTCGCTATTACGGATCACTCTGTCTCTTCTATTGTTGCAAACGGTTTGGATCAGAAACGACTCCTTGAACAAGTAGAGCGAGTTCGCGAATTCGATGCGGAGGTCGAGGGTATCACAGTGCTTGCGGGTTCTGAGGTGGATATTAGGCGATCTGGGAAACTTGATTTCCCAGATGAGATTTTAGCGCAGCTCGATATTGTCGTCGCAAGCGTTCACAGCAATTTCACGCTCACCGAAGCAGAGATGACAAAGCGTATCATTCGTGCGATTGAGAATCCGTTCGTCAATATCATTGGTCATCCAACAGGTAGGATGCTCGGACGTAGACCGATGTATCCACTCAATCTTCAGGAAGTTATTGCGGCAGCTGCAGAAAATAAAACAGTCTTAGAGATTAACGGCTCACCAAATCGATTGGATCTCAACCCTGAATTTGTTCAGATGGCGAAAAGCGCAGGCGTGCTATTGGCTGTCAATACCGATGCACACGGTATTCAACAGTTAGCACACCGTCAATCTGGGTTGAATGTTGCGCGTCGCGGGTGGTTGACAAAAGACGAGGTCATCAACACTTATGCTTTAGAGGAATTGCGCGAGAAATGCGGTATTGGCTAAGCGTGGCTTTCGACTTTCAGTCTTCAGCGGTCAGTAAAGAAAATCCTGTGGTGGTTATGTTGATATACCTGCCCCAAGGCTCTGACTGACAACTGATAGCTACATACCTGCAAGTTGGGTCAAATGCCAATTCGGATCCACTAATGCCTCATAAACGACTCCACCTTCTACATTGTTAGGCATCGGTAATCCCAAGAGATAACAGAGCGTCGGTGCGACATCAACGACACGAACCTGCCGCTGCAATGCAACTCCTTGCCGAACCCCTGCACCCGATAGGATAAATGTAGAGTGTTGTCCACCGATACCGAAACTCACGGAGGGCAACTGCTTGCCGTGGGCACCGTCAAACTCAGGACGCAGCGCATAGACGACATCGCCGACTAAGTCGCCGTGTAAATTGAACATCTCTGCATCTGCTCGCGTTACCGCTAAAGTAAAGGGGTGCCGTCCGGTTTTTTCGTCCTTGTAAGTATGCAGTGCTGCGATAAGTTCACGTTGTGTTGCTTCGTAGTCCTCAGGTGCGACGATTCCATCCGGTTCGCGTCCGGCTAAGTTAATGAAGATATGCACCAATCCGACATTGACGGCGCGGGTTTTCGTCCAATCTATCGCTCCGTTTGCATCTTTAACGATGAACCCTGTTTCCTCCAGCACGTCTTCAATGTCTACGGCACGAAATTGGTTTGGCGTGCCGCCGTGATCAGAGCAGACGAGAACGACGGTCTCTTCATCCGCCTGTTCCATCAGTCTCCCAATCATCCGATCCACAGATTTGTATGTCCGCCGCAAGCCCTCGCGACACCGGTGAATCGTCTCAGGAGCTGCGCCACTGATTTCATCTGCTTGACTCAGGAAGAAATGACTGGCGTAATCCGGTGCATGGCTCTCCACCATTAGGATGTCCCAATCGTTGTTTGTTGCGAGGTGTGTTGCCACATCCGCGAGGCGTTGGTGGTGGTAGTCTAACACCTCGAAGTAGGTATCGTCGTCCATCTGTCCAAGTGCATCGCGCGCCGGATTTTGCAGGAACGAACCGATTTCTGTGTCAATCGTGGTGGCGGCTGTATCTGGTGCTGTATATCCTTTTCTCGGCCAAATCTGTGGTACAAAGAGTTCAAAAGCGTCCGCTGTCGGCGTGAGCGTCACGAGTTTCATTCGGACATAGCCTTCCACTTCAGCCTTATCAATTTCAAACGTATCCAGCCACCATTCGCTCCATTCACCGACACCTAAGTCTGCAACGGAATCGTCTCCAGACCGACTTCGACAGATTCGCACTCGGTCATAACCGTTATCACCGGAGGCATAAATCAACCCATAAAAGGGTTTTGGGACGCGTGTCTCATCGGAGGCTTCACCTTTTGCGTAGACTGAAGGCATTACATCTTCTCTACCGCGTGCTAAAGGTTGGATCGTCAGCTGAACCTCTCGCACCGGTTCTGTGGAATCAGGCACGGCTTCCCATTCACCGCTCTCAATCGGTTCAATAGTGACAGGGTCAATGTGGCGGACTCTCTGTAATGCGCTTGGATCAAGTGTCTCAGGATCGCGCTGTCCACCGATAGGACGCGCTGCCCATTTCCCTGCGACAAAGAGGTGGTAGCCAGCAACCTGATGATGGTTCGAGACCCCCGGTCCCGTTCCTTCTACCTGAATGCCGGTTTTGACGGTGGGGGGCCAGGACATTTCCCACTTCACCAGAATCGGTTTTCCACCTACCCGTTCCACGAGATTCCAGAGATATTCGGATTGACATAAACCCGTGTTGATGCCCCACGTTGTTTTATCAAGGCGTTCTCCCAGTGCGCGGATGTTAAAGTCCATCACCCGATGTGTACCGGGCCATGAACCGGTAGAGAGTGCCGTCCACCCCGGCGGTGTCAAGGTCGGAAATACACCGATCATCGGACGATAGACCCCTGTCTGAACCAATTTCGCCATAGAGGGTGCATGTCCCCAATCAATCATATTTTTAACCAGTTCCATGCTTGCCCCATCCATTCCGATAACAATTGCGCGTTTTGCTGGGGCGAGCTGCGTACGTTTTGTCATAAAAACTCCTTCTATATTGAACAACTTTAGGTATTAAAGTTCAAGTTTTGCGTCCGCAATTGGGGTGGAAAGTTGGAAGATAGGAAGGTTGGAAGATAGAGGATACGGGGTTGCCGCCAGCCTTCCTCAAAACCTGATATTGATTTCTTAATGTTGCTTAGGGCCAAAACGACTTAATCAACGATACGATCGCTGCAAGTGCCGATCCCAATGCTATCCAGATGGTAGTCTTTACGTCTTAGTTTGATGTCGCTTCCTGTCTTCCCTCTAATTTACCCCGAATCCATCTAACGTCCCCGTGAAGATTAGTTACATCTTTTTCTACGGCTGCTAACCTACTATTTAGTTTCTCGTTCACTTGTTCTATTCTGCCTTCTACGCGTTCTATTTTGTCTTCCACGCGTTCGGTGGTGCGCTTGAGGTCTGCAATAGCACTTAATACCCGTTCTCTGAAATCTTGATCTGACATGTTTTCCACCTCCTTTGCTGTATCTATTATGACATAGAAAAGAGAAAAAGTCAAATCTATCGGTTATGGAACACGTTGAATGTAGATGTCGTAATCTTGTCCGCGGGCATCACTCCAGACGATGATTGCTGCGTCACCATCCGTAGATACAGCTTGCGGTGTGATTTGTTCTTTTGGTGCGTGACAGACAGGGATGCCATTGATTTCCCAAAGCGGTTTCCCATCGTCATCAAGCCGTTGCGCGTAGATTGCATCTTCAGTTGAATCCCCGAAATCCTCGCGATAATCCAGCCAATAGACGATGGCTCCCCCTACCTCACTCGTGGCAACGAGTTGAGGGAGACGTTGAACGCCGGCTCCGGTACAGACAGGGACCCCGCTGTTTTGCAAAGGTGCGTTTTCTTCGTTCCACAACGCCTCACCGTTTTTGTTAATACGTTGTGCGTAGATGTCAGCGAAAATATCACGTTCATCCCACCATGTAACGATGAAGCCACCACTCCCGTCGGGAATACAGAAGGGTTGTTGTTGATTGACGCGCAATTTGCAGATAGGGATACCGTCTTTTTCCCATAAAGCGTTCCCTTCAGGGGTTATGTGTTGTGCGTATAGCTGCGCACTTGTATAAAAGTTTGGATCATTACGATAATCCGACCAGATGAAAAACACACCACCGTTCTCGTCGCTAACGGCAGCCGGCGCGCCTTGGTTCCCGATTGCTGTGCAGATAGGAATAGGAGCGTTTTCTGTGTCGTCGGTTGAATTCCACATCAGGTTACCGTCTGCTGACAGCCGTTGTGCAAAGATATTCCAATCCGGCGTGCTGATGTCCCACCATGCGAAAATAGCACCGCCTTGTCCATCTGCGATTAGAACCGGATCGTACTGGTCACCGTCGCCACTATAGACGGGAACACCGTTCGCTTCCCATAACGGTTTTCCAGTGCTGTCGATTCTTTGGGCATAGATATCCTGATTGCCGTTTCGCCAATCCTCCCATGCGATAATTACGCCACCTTTACCGTCAGCAATAGCATTCAGATCGTCTTGCAGCGTTGGGTGCGTGCAGACAGGTATACCTTCGGGATCCCACAATTTGTTGCCGTTTGCATCGATGCGCTGTGCGTAACTGTCCTGATTGCCGTGGCGGGTGTCGCCCCAAACGAGAATCGCTCCGCCCTCTGTATCTTCAACGATCAGGGGCCAACTTTGTGATGAGGGTAGGTCGCAGATCGGGATGCCGTTCGCGTTCCAATGGATATCACCTGTCGCGCTAATCCGCTGTGCGAAAATATCGCGGTTCGCGTGTCGTGCGTCACTCCACGCCACGATAGCCCCACCTTGTGCGTCAGGGATGAGAACAGGGAAGTGTTGTTCGTTCTGTGCTGTGCATAACGCAAGGTTTTGTGTCGCTGAAGGGGACCATTCCGCCCTTGAGATTTCTACTATTAAGGTAAGCACAGAAAGGATAGTGAGAGCGAGGCATATCCAGGGCTGTAGAAGAGAAGTGTGATTTGACTTTCCGGTGTGGCACCAGGTGCTGACAGTCTCCCGCATAAACTGAAGGAGGACTGACAACTGATGACCGACAACTATTTCAGATGAGCAGTTCGTCTCCAATTGGGTAGAACTGGTCTGCGATCTGTTGTAAATCCATAGAGGTGTTGTGTTCAAAAGCGACAACCTCCACCCGTTTACTCTGTTGTTTGATGAGTTCGGCAAGTGGGCAGAAATCACCATCACCACTCGCTAAGATGACGACATCCAATGAACTGAGCATTGAAACGACATCCACTGCGATACCGACATCCCAATCACCCTTTGCGGAACCGTCGCCGCGTAAGCGTAAATCTTTGCTCTTAATGGTATATCCGTTGTGTTGAAGAAGTGACAGAAAGGGAGCCTGGTCGATTTCCGGTATCTGGACAACATAAGCATAAGCACCCATAAGGTAGCGCGGACCGACGATCAGATCAAGTAGTTTGATGTAATCGACTCTTCTTCCGTACCGATCTTTGGCAGCGTAAAACATGTTTTGGACATCAACGAAGACACCAACGCGAGGTTGTTCAGTCGTTAGACTGTAGGGACTCTCACCTTCAGTGAGTTGCTGTGTATCATCTAAATAAGTGAGGGTTTGGCGAATTTGGTTCAGTGCGCTTCGCGCCCCTTGATGACAATTTTCCAAAATGTCGAAGTGATTATCTAAAGTGGTCTGAAAGTCTTCAAGTTCTTGGTGCCCTTTATAGATTGCCTCCTCAACCAGCTTGAGGTCTGTCGTGAATGTTTCCTTGGCGGACTTAATTTGTTCGTACTCTTTCAGTTGTTCTGCCATCCGTTCCTTTTCAGCAAGGAGATGGTCGCGTTCGTTGGCAAGTTGCTGTAACTCAGTGGCATCTTCAATATACTGTGCTACCTTTTCGCGGAGTATTTGATTCTCTTGTTCGAGCGTCTTTAGCCGTTTCTCGTTTCCATTATGCGCTTCTGCTCTCGTTTTTAGCCCTTTGTTTTCCTCTAATAGAAACGCGCGCTGTTGATTTAAGCGGTTATGCTTCTGCTCAAGCGAGGTATAGTCCGCTTTAGAGTCGGCTAACTGCTGTTCAAGGTGCCCGATCTCTGGGTCAGGTGCCTCGCTTTGTTGCTGTTCATCTTCTAAGTTGTGGGCGTACTGAGAGCCTATTTCTTCTAATTGCTCTATGCTTGAGAGGTCCACTCGTCCGTTGGTATGTACGACTTCTACAGATTCGTATGTTGTGTTGAGGAGTTTGTAGCCGTGTTCAACGACTGCGGAACGTTCATCGCTGAGAAGTGCCCAGACGACTTCGCCAAAGTCGCCGCCCTCTATGAGGACATCGGACGTTTTGAAGAACGTTTCGATTTCGGAAATTTCCATATAGCCGACTCGTGAGATTGCATCCTGCGCCTTTTCGGTAAGGAATTGGCTGACTTGCACTTCAATTGAGACTTCGGAATTTTTTATCTCAGGTTCCGCTGTGCCAACGACGCCCAAAAATACGTCAGTTAGGTTTACAAGTAGTTCTCGTCTAGATAGCGCATACAGGCGATCCACATCAAGGACAATACCGGTAGAAGCACTTAATTGGAAGATTTCCTTTTCGTCCAGAAGTAGGTCTAAAAACCACGTAAGTTGGTCCCGCTGTATATGCAATTTTAGATTTGGATTTGACATTGTTATGCTCCGATTTTTTACAGCAAGTTGGCCCTTTCCAGTAAAGGATAGGGACCCCGGCGTTGCGAGTTACGCCGAAATAAGAATTAAATTTTAATAATTTTTTCCTGTCCTTTCTTCACACTACGCGTCGCGTTGCGCGCGTCAACAACTAATTGAGCATGTTCCACGAGCCAGCAGTAGTCTATGACATCGTGGTCGGTTAAGATGACAACGCAATCGGCATTTTCTACCAGATCCGCTGTCAAGGGCTCCGAGTGATAGATGTTTCTGTCATCAAGAGACAGGTCTTTTACATACGGGTCATGATATAGAAAATCCGCTTTTTTGTCAAGAATTAAACGAATTACGTCAAGGGCAGGCGATTCGCGAATGTCACCGATGTCCTTTTTATAGGCGATACCTAAGATTAATAATTGTGCGCCATTCAATGGTTTGTGCTGAAGATTCAGCGCATGGATGATTTTGTCTACCACATATTTTGGCATCTCGCTATTGATTTCAGTGGCGAGTTCGATGAATCGAGCGTGGTACTGATACATCTGTGCTTTCCAAGAGAGGTAGTGCGGATCGATCGGGATGCAGTGTCCGCCAAGCCCGGGGCCTGGGTAAAACGGCATAAATCCGAAAGGCTTCGTGGCAGCAGCGTCAACGATTTCCCAGACATCCAGATTCATCCGGTCGCAGATAAGCGCGACCTCATTGATTAAGCCGATATTGACGCTCCGGAATGTGTTTTCAAGGAGTTTCACCATTTCTGCCGTTCGGGGTGAGGATACTGTATGGGTTTTATTGATGAACTGCGCATAGAAGGTTTCAGCGACATGCGTACATTGCGGGGTAACACCGCCTATAATTTTGGGGGTGTTTGTCATGGAGTATGTACTATTTCCCGGCTCAATACGCTCCGGCGAGAAAGCGAGATAGAAATCGCGTCCGACTTGTGTGGTGTCAGGAGATGTATCTTTACTAAAATAGGCGTTGAGTTCTGGTAGGATAATTTCTTCGGTTGTGCCGGGGTAGGTGGTGCTTTCGAGGATGACCAGTTGTTCGGGGTGCAGGTGTAGCGCGACCTGCTTTACTGCTGCAGTAATAAACTGCATATCGGGTGTTCGGTTTTCACGCAAAGGGGTCGGTACGCAGATATTGACCGTATCCAGTTCCCCAAGCACACTGAAATCTGTTGTTACCTGAATCTGTCCGGACCGAATAAGCGGCGCGAGGACTTCATTGGTGACATCAGGCACATCGGAGATGCCCTGTTTCAATCGTTCTATTTTTTCTGAACAGATGTCAATACCTGTAGCTCGGAACCCCGCGCGTGCAATAGCAACCGTAAGTGGCAGTCCGACATATCCAAGTCCGATAACGCCAGCGCGAGCTGTCCGGGTTTCTATCTTTTCAAGAATCATTTTTTAGTAGCCAGCACGTTGCTGCGTAAACATTTGTGAAAATTTTTTCGGGGCGGTCCCCATTCTGATCCGTCCGTCTAATATAGTGGTAATAACTCTCCTGTCCAAGTCCAGTTAAAACGAGAAATGTTGTGGCTCCGACGCTTTGCCCTGCTTCAATATCTGTCGTTGTATCGCCGATCAAGTAAGCATCTGACAGTTTGATATTGTGTTCGCGTGCAGCGCGTGTTAGCATACCGGGCTTCGGTTTTCGGCACTCACACCCCGCCTCAGGGTGGTGTGGACAATAATAAACAGCACTAACTATTCCACCTGCCTTGTTAATTTCAGCGAGCATCCGTGTGTGAATATCTGTCAAATCCTCTTCTGAGTAGAGACCTCTTCCAATTCCTGATTGATTCGTTACCACGATGATGCGATAACCGCTTTCTGTTAATTCTCGGATCGCTTTCCGGGCGTTCGGAATAAAGGTGAATTCTGTCCATTTTCGGACGTAACCTTTATTCGCGGGGTTCCGATTGATAACGCCGTCCCGATCCAGAAAGACAGTTTTCATTTTTTAATTTTACCTTGCGGAGAAACGACGTAACTTTGAACCTTTGACGCGCATTCCTTAAATCTGAAGAAACACCGGATTTAGTCTGGGGATAGACTAAATCCATTCCTTAGTATTACATTGCAAAAACCTCTCCATTACATTTCAGAAACAGATTCCACGGTCTCAATTGCACTTAGCAGTTCCTTTGGTGTAACGGTCGCACATCCCATCTTACCGACGGCAATTCCACCGGCGAGGCTGGACAATAGCGCAGCACTCCGAAATTCTGCATCTGCCGCGAGTGCAAGCGTGAAAACAGCAACGACAGTGTCCCCTGCACCTGTTACATCCGTCACGACACTTGAATTCGGGGGTAAATGCTCCACTTTGACTGCGCCATCCGACTTGCGCTGGAAAAGGGACATCCCCTTTGCATCGCGCGTAATTAACAATGCTTTGAGCGATAACTGATTTAAGATCTTCTCACCGACAGCAACAAGATGTGGCACATCCGTGATTTCTTCATGGACCGCGGTACCCGCTTCCTCGTGATTCGGCGTGACGGCAGTTATCCCTTCATAGTGCCAAAAGTTGTTTTGCTTCGGATCGGCTATAATCGGTATACCATACGACTGGGCATGTTTCATCACACCTTTGATGAGTTGGGCATTCACAACTCCCTTGTCGTAGTCCGCGAAGATAATTGCATCACTCGTTGGCAATTGAGAAACGACTGTGTCCAATAGACGCTCTTGCATCCGGGAAGAGATTTCCTGTTTGGATTCCCTGTCAATGCGCAGCAGATGGTGTCCCGAATCCGACGCGCAATCTGTAAGAGGCAGCGTGGCACGGGCAATCACACGCGTTTTCGTGCTTGTCGGTCGGTCGGCATCAATACAGACCTTGGTGGTAACGAGATTCGTTTCGGTTAGCATCTGGACCAACTTTTCGCCTTCTGTGTCCTTACCGATGACACCGACCAAGATGGCGTTGCCGCCTAAACTTGCGACGTTCTTTGCGACATTCGCAGCACCACCACATCCGGTCTCTTCTGTCTTCGTTTCAAACACTGGCACAGGGGCTTCGGGCGAAATCCGCTGCACATCGCCCCAGATATATTTGTCCACGATGACATCGCCGATGATCATTACCCGTTGGTCTTGAAGTTGTTTAAAAACGGCTTTTAAATTCACAACACTATATTAGCACAAATCCGAGAGTTAAGGCAACAAACATTCTTGGGAATACATTCGGTTTTTTGAAAATACCGTTCTACCCTTATTTGATTTTCAGTAGACCCTGATATTTTTTGAAGAGAACCGAAACGATTCACAACAAATGTAGTATAATAGGAGGATACTTAATTATTATGTTCAGAGTTGTTGCAAAAATTATCAGTTTCCTTATCTTACTCATAGGCTTTATGGGGTGTGGGAACGCTGAAAGATATGATCAGGCTCCACCTAAAGTACTGCTTGAAATTAATAAAGTCTTAGACCAATGGCGGCAGGGGTATGAGACAGAGGATGTTAACGCTTACATCGGGACCTTCTGGGAAGAAGGGTTCCTTTATGTTTCCGATTGGGGAACAGATGGGGACAAGACAGACGATTTAGAGTTTGATGACATCCGACAGGAACGGGATGCCGCTATCCGAGTCTTTAAGAAGTATCAGGATATTGAGATAGAACTCTCTGTTCCACCGGAGATTTCTATGAACGAGGACGGAACACAGGTGGAAGTTCGGAATCACTATAGGATCCAACTTTTTATATCGGATGGACACTCGCTTGAGGGTGGATTTAGCGGTGTGTATGCTGAAGGGGACAACCTCTTTATCTTTGAAAAAAGAAACGATGAATGGCGCATAGCTGAGTGGCATGACGAAGCCTATAATGAAGAAGAGATTCGTATCGCCAATAGCCTATAAATGCCTTATGTCAGTACGATTTTTCCCTTGTATTTCGGGTAAATATCTGTTAAAATATTCGGCGGTGTTAAGAATTAATTAAAGGACTTGCTTCCGAGAACCAACAAAAAGACAAAATCTTCAGAAAAAAGGTTAGCAGTGAATTTCCATGAGCATATTTTCTTTACGAAAACGATTTTTTGGCGGCGTTTGCGAGTTTCCAAAGTTTTCTATTAAAAGTTTTTTACTATTTTTCCTGGGTGTATTACTCCTCAGTCTTTCCATCCCCGTTTCAGCCGTAGATTCCCCTGCCGAAAATCCAACGACTGGCACAGAAGTTACGTCAGAAACTACAAAGACCCCAGAATTCTCTACATATAGACTGCAAGTTGGTGATAGTTTTGTTGTCACCGTGGATGGCTATCCCGAATATAGTAAAGAGCGGATCCCTGTGCCGGTTCAACAAGACGGTTATGTCTCCTATCCGCTCATTGGACTCATCAAGGCAACGAATCTCACCGTTTCTGAGTTGGAAGCACAGATGCAGTCGGCTTTCTCAAAACATCTTCCGACAGCACGCGTATTTGTAACGCTCATGCAACCAAAACGGACGATTCTCGTGTTCGGCGCGGTTGAACCGCGACCACGCGGAAACTTTCATATCTTTGAAGTCGGACAGGTTTATCTCCTTCAGGCACTCGCCTCCGCTGGAATCAATTATGAAGCTGCGGATCTTACGGACATCTCTATCTGGCGCGATGGGAAACTGTATAAAAAGGTTGATTACCTTCAGCTCATGAGTTCAGGAGGACCGGATATTCCATTGAAAGATCACGATACGATCTTTGTTCCGTCTATCTTTCAACAGCGCCCCGTGCGTGTTATAGGGGCAGTGGTGGCTCCGGGTGTTTATCCCATAACCACACCGCAGGTACCAGCAACCCAAGTGTTGAAAATTGCAGGGGGGTCGAGAACTGATTTCGCGGACTTGCACAAATCAGAAATTCTCACGAGCAAAGAACGCATTTTAGTGAATCTCGCTGCGGAGAACGTTAATGCGATGTTGGGACCGGGAGACACGTTGTATGTCCCTTTGGCGGAAGCGAAAATAAGTGTTACGGGTGCTGTAGAAAAGCCAGGACAATATGTGATCACCGAGCCAATACTTCTGGGGCAAGCCATTGCGATGGCGGGTGGATTCAACGAGGAAAGGGCAAACCCAAAGAAATGCTTACTGACACGCGCAGATGGGACAGAGGAAGAACTGAACTTTGACCAGGTACACTCGGAAGTTTATTTGAATCCGAAAGATCAACTCCGAATTCGTGAACGAACACGTTTAGATTGGCGGGTCATTACCTTCGGAACATCATTTGTGAATCTACTTGTCACTGTTCTGTTTAGGTACAGGAATTAATTGCGGGATATACGCACGCGGATCAGTTATCGGTTTTCAGTTTTCAGTTTTCAGCGACAAGAGGTGTTGTGGCTGCCACAAGAAACCTCTTAACTGATGACTGACCACTGATGACTGATAACTATTAAACGAGGTTAGAAATGCCAGAGACAGCCGATAGGCAGCTTGAGGAAGTTAGAGAAATTCGATTGTCAGACTATTTTTGGATTCTCTTTCGGAATAAGTGGAGTGTCCTTCTCATTTTTTTGCTTTCCATTTTCGTTGCGTTCCTCATTACCGATCTCACGCCACAAGTTTATCAATCTGAAACAACACTTCGCACTTTAGATGGTCAACCCACTCCTTCTTTACTCTCACAGTTGCCTATATCAGGATTATTGGGTAGCACATCGTTGGGGGCTTACGCTGCACAGATACAATCGCGCGACCTTGTGATCGCGCCTGCGGTCCGTGAGCTTAGAGAAGAAGGGCTGCTCGATCCCTTACCTGTACATCGTGGGCGAACTGTTGTGTGGCTCGCAAACTTGTTAAATATTAAACTTGATCCCGACGCGACGGAGCAAGGCGATCTTACCCTCACGGAGTGGGAAGATTTCTTTGTGAAAACCCTTATTGACGAACAACTGAAAATCGAAGAAACGCCGGATGGAAGCGTAATCACCGTTACCGTGCAACAACCGACTCCAGAACGAGCACAGAATTTAGCCAACAGGATCGCTGCAGTGTTTCAAGAGGCTGTTGAAGCAGAAGCCGTTGAAAGAATGGAGTGGTGGGAAAAGCCCCTCCCACAGATGATGCTGACGCAGACAAGGGATGACCTCACAAAGGCTGATGAGGCGTTCTTTAAATTTCAACAGGAGTACCCGGAGATAACTTTAAACGCGGAGGGGGCAATACAAGCGCAAATCATTTTAGCACTTCAGGTCAAAGAAAACGAATTGATAGATCTCTTGGCAGGTGCTGAATTGAGACTGGCAACCTATCAAGCGGAGTTAGAAAAGTCGTCAGAAGAGGTCATCTCAGAAACGATCGCTCGAAATCCTTCACATTCCAAATTACAAGATAATTTAAACGAATATGAAATTGAGAGGGCGGAACTGCTTGGCAAATACGATGAAACGCATCCTGAAGTGACGGCGAAAGATAAAAAAATTAAGGAGACAGAAGCGCGTCTCGCCAGAGAGGAGAAGGACATAAAAAGCACCACTTCCTCTTACAATCCGCTTCATCAAGCACTCACGGAGAAAGTAAATGAGACCCAGGCATCTATTACGAGTCTCAAGCAACAGCAAGCGAATGTCGCTGCCCAAATTGACGAACATCACGCGAAGCTTGGTGGTTGGTCAGACGAGCAGTTACAGTTCTATCGCCTCAAACGAGATGTTGAGATTAACAACGCCCAAGTAGTCGCTTTGGAAACGAGAATGCGGGAAGCAGAAATTTTTGCCCAAGCGCGATCAGAAAGTATCAAGGTTTTAGATAAAGCACGAGCACCCGAAGAACCATTGAAACCACGCCTGAAACTCAATCTCGCTTTAGGTGCTATGGTGGGTATGCTACTTGCCATGACGTTTGCTGTCGCCAAAAATTACTTCAAAGATACATATCTCCGGTTAGAAGAGGCTGTGCGTCAATTAGGCGCGCTGCCGGAGTCACCGAGTTTCCTCGGTGTGCTTCCATCTATTAAAAAACGTAGTGCCTACCGACTTCCGCTGGTTGTTCACGATGCTCCTAAATCGAGGTCAGCCGAAGCATTTCGCGTCCTACAAGCGAAATTGCCGTTTCTGAATCCAGGCGCACCCGTGCAAACAATTCTCGTCACAAGTGCGACGCGCGGGGAAGGGAAAAGCACGATCTCCTCTAATCTTGCTGTCGCACTTGCGGAAAGAGGAAATCGAGTTTTGTTGATAGATGCCGATATGCGCCGTCCTTCGCAACACAACACTTTTCCGGGAGAGCAACCGCCTCAAGTAGAGAACACGGCAGAGACATCTGACTCTGAATTCCCGATTGCGCGCGTTGATGCTCGTAAACCCGGTTTGAGTGAAGCCCTTATCCATTTAAACTCCGAAAACGGAGTCGATGTACTCCATGAAACAGTTAAGCAGACCGACATCCCCAATTTACATCTGGTGCCGAGTGGGACAGTGCCACCGAATCCAATTGAACTTCTGAACTCAGAAATGATGACAGAATGGTTGGAACTCGCAAAATCGGAGTATAATGTGATTGTGATCGACTCACCACCTGTGCGTGCTGTCGCCGATCCAATGATTTTGGCGAATATCGTTGATGCTATCGTTTACGTATTTGACATCACAAAAACCCGCCGCTTTGATATCCTTACGGGTGTACGGCATTTGACAGAGGCTTTCCCAATGAAAGGTATCGGCGTGCTTTGCAATATGATCAATCCGAGACATGCAAAATCTTATGGATACTACAGCCGCCATGGTAATTACGCCGATCTTGCCGATGAAGAGGGTGAGAGTTGATTAATGGAAAGTCTATGTATGGAAGATTGGAAAGTTGGGACTCTGCCTCCCGCCTTCCTCCTTTCAATCCTTTTTCATTTCATTTTCCCTAAACTCGCGGGTGGACGCGATGTGCCTACCAATCCAGCGAGGACGATCATTGTTAAGATATATGGTAAACTATTCAACAGTTGTCCCGGAATGTTCCATCGGTTCGCGAGTTCTAAAGCAGTAGCAAATCCGAAAAGGAAGCATGCTGCTACGCCACTCAACGGACGCCAATTCCCAAAGATAACAGCTGCGAGCGCGAGATAGCCCCGCCCTGCCGTCATCCCTTTTGTGAAATAGTGAACTTCAGATGCCAGAAAACAACCGCCGGTTGCCGCCAAGATGCCGCTGAACAGAACCCCAAAATATTGCCATTTTACTCGACTCAGACTGAGTGCTTCGAGTGCTTCTGTTGATTCACCCGCGGCACGCAATCGCAAGCCCCACGGTGTTTTAAACAGGAAGATATGACTTATTACCATCAGGACGGGTAGTAAATAGACGATAAAACCGTAGGAACCAATAAGTGGTAGCTGCCAATGTGGAAGACCGCTGACCTGTTCAGAAGTGGGCAAAAGGTATTCTGTAATCCCTAACGCGAGAATATTAATGCCAACCCCCGTGACGATCTGTTCTGCCTGAAAGGTAATCGTTGCAACCGCGTGGAGTAGTGCCAACGCTAACCCGAAACTTATCGCTACAAGTAACCCGATCCATACTGACCCCGAAGCCTGTGTCCCGATAACATAACCGAAAGCCCCTATGAGCATCATACCTTCTAAGGCAAGGTTGATTACACCGGCGCGCTCCGAATAAATTCCGCCCAGTGCAGCGAATCCTAACGGGGTTGCCATTCGTAAAGTGCTTGGAATCAATTCAAAAATCATATTTTTAATTTACCTTGCGGTTCGGTATAGCAGGTTTAGACTTTGGCGTGCCTTTCTGTAGAGTTGAAGAAATCCGCAGAAACACCCAAGCAAAAACCCCAAGCAAAACCCCTCCACTTCGTTTCGGGCTTAGTCTTCTTTTTTTAACAAGAAAGTTTCTTAGCTGGACATCACACACCGGCGCGGCTTATGGAAATTTCAAGACCCACCGCTACCGAAGGAGGAAAGCATCTATTTTTCCTGAAATGCGTTCCATGCTAACTAACCAGATAATTAGCATGCCCTGACCTGCAAGGAATAAACCGCGCCGAACCTCCAACAAGATTTCGATGTCCAAAGCGACTTTGTTCAATAATCCGAACAGGATGGCTGCAGCAAAGATGCCGAACGGATTGTTTCTACCCAAAAGCGCGACTGCAATTCCGGTGAACCCCCATCCCGATGAGAAGTTATCCAAAAACCGATAGCGGTATCCCATCACGTCAGCGACACCTGCTAACCCTGCGACGGCACCGCTCAACGCCATTACCCATATCGTTACAGCGTAAGGATTTATCCCACCATAGGATGCAGCATCTCGCGCGTTTCCTACCAAACGGAGTTCATATCCCCAACGCGTGTAGGTTAAGAAAATGTAGGAGAGTACCACACCTCCACAGGCGAGCAAGAAACTCATGTTTAACGGATTGCTTTGTGGAAGACCGGGGAGCAAAGATGCTAATCGTGGGAATTGCGCTGCTTCGTAAATTTGCCGTGTATGTGGGATCATCTGGCTGGGTTCTTGGTAGACAGACGTAACAAGGTAGTTCATGAGAGCAAAGGCGATAAAGTTCATCATAATCGTATTGATAACTTCATGTGCGCCGTATCTTGCCTTTAGAAACCCCGGAATCGCGCCCCATCCAGCACCGGCAACCATTGCCCCACCCACACAGAAAGGGGCCAACAGGAAAGCGGGAAGGTTCAGGTGTATACCTATCCATGCAGCGGTGAACGCAGCAATGTAGAGTTGTCCTTCGCAGCCGATGTTAAACAGTCCACTCTTATAGGCAATAGCAACGGCGAGTCCTGTAAACACAAGCGGCGTTGCGTTAAATAGAACGTAGCCGAAGTCGTCAAAACTTGCGAACCCACTGACGAAGATGATGCTATAGAATTCCAGTGGATCCTGTCCACGGACATAGAGGACAAACCCACATAGAAGAAAGAATCCAGAAAGCGCGAGCAGCGTAGGTATACAATTAACGAATAGGCGTTTGACTTGGGGAACACTGTCCCGGAACAGCGAGATGGACACTTTTCGGATATTCAAGATGTTCTCAATCTTCCCACTAAAATTTGACAAAGGTTCTCGAAACGTGTTATTATGGATAGTGCTGAATCTATGTGGAACACCCCTTGAGTATAGCACAAGTGTCGGATTAAAACAATTTACCGGTTGAGAGAAAAACCGCAAGGAGATCGAGATGGAGAGAAACAGTGCAAAGTTGTCTCATGTTAAAAATGAGGCTACCCCAACAAATCTTCCTGCTCTTTTAGGAGGAACGACAGTCTTTGAAAAGACACCTGATGTGCCTTTTCCGAAACTGGAGCAGTGGACTCAGGTGACAGAGGAAGAGGCACAGGTTGTTTATGAGATGACCCTTCGGAACGAACTCTCTGGTATATCTCCCACCGTTCAGGAATTTGAAAAAACTTGGCGTGAACGTCACCAAACCGAATATGCATTGAGCCTTACCAACGGGACAGCAGCACTACATAGCGCAATGTTTGGGCTTGGTGTCGGTCCCGGTGATGAGGTCATCTGTCCGACATATACATGGATGGGTTCAATTACGCCAGCGTTGACATTGATGGCGAAACCGGTTTTTTGTGAAGTTGATCCGAAGACATTATTGATCGATGTGGCTGACGTGCGGCGGCGCATTACATCACGAACCAAAGCAATTATAGCAGTACATCTGTGGGGTAATGTGTGTGACATGGATGCACTAATGGCACTTAGCGAGGAGACCGGTGTGCCGGTCATAGAGGACTGCTCTCACGCCCACGGGGCATCTTACAAAGGTGTGCCGTGTGGAAGTATCGGGCAGGTCGGCGCGTGGAGTTTGCAAGGCAGTAAACCCGTTAGCGGTGGTGAAGGTGGGATGTTGGCTACGAACGACGTAGCCGTTTTTGAGCGAGCATGTTTACTTGGACAGGTTAACCGTCCGCTCGGTACTACAGATGAAACGGCGGTATTGCGCTATGCACATCTTCCACCGATGGGGCTTGGCGTTAAATTTCGAGCACATCCACTGGCTATCGGCATCGCTTCGGTGCAGCTCAAGAAACTTGATAAACTCAATGCCGGTCGCCGTGCCTATATCCGAGCGATCTCCGATGGATTACAGGAGATTCCGGGCGTTTCACCTATTGAAATCTATAAAGGTGCTGAGCCAGCCGGATTTTTTGGCTTCCCCATCCACTATCACGAAGAAGAGATGCACGGACTTCCTGCGCCGATTTTTGCAGAGGCACTTCGACAAGAAGGCGTTTTAGCAAATAATAATCCTTATCCGCTCCTTGTGGGTGATGGCGTGCCTGTGTTTTCAGGGGGTCTACCGACAAATAGCAATCCATATCCACTCCTACATACTTTACCGCTTTTCATGCAAGGGCTTGATATGTACATGGACGGTCGAGGTGTCCTCTGTACCACCGATATGGGTGGGGAGTTTGAACCCTATACAGCAGGAGACTTTCCTGTGACTGAAAAGGTGTGTTCGCAGCTCATATTTTTGCCGCTGTTGGCGGAACCGGTGGCGGGTGCTGTGTCAGGAATTTTGGATGCTATTCGTAAGGTCTCTTTACATAGCCATTTAATGAATGGTTAGACGAACAAAATGCCGATAGAATTTTCAGCCCGAACTCGCGCACAGAATATAGAAACTTTCAAGACGGAACCTTTGGATGTTTTGGTTATCGGTGGCGGCATCGTCGGGGCGGGTTTAATCCGTGACCTTGCGCGCAACGGGGGCATCAAAGCAGGCTTGATTGAACAAGGCGATTTCGCGAGTGGCACAAGTAGTGCTACCTCCCAACTTGTACACGGTGGGTTTCGCTACCTACTTAAACGCGATATTGACCTCGTCAAGAATTCCCGCAAGGAACGTGAAATTCTGCGACGCATTGCACCGAATCTTGTCAAACCGATGCCAATAGCAGTGCTCAGCTACAAAGGCGATCCGTACCCGTTGACGGGGATACAACTCGCTGCACATTACTACAATCGTCTCTTTAAAGCAGATGAAGCGGAGAAAACGGTCGTCATTCGTGATAGGCAAAAAGTGCAGCGTTTGGTAGGACCTATCACCGCGGATACGCTAAAAGGATGCGTCCTATTATGGGATAGCACTGTTGATGACGCAAGGTTGACCCTCGCAACACTCCAGGATGCACACCGACACGGTGCTATCATCGCAAACTATGTCCGTTTCCTCGATTTTGTCAGGCAATCAGATACCGGTGGAAATCGGGTGTCCGGAATAATTGCTGAAGATGTTATTTCTGGGCAACGTTTCGAGATCACTGCCCGGAAAATTGTGGCAGCTACAGGTCCTTGGAGCGACAAGGTGTGGTCTAAAGATCCAAGTTACGACGGGGTACCACGCTTGGTGACGAAAAACGCGAAAGGTATTCATCTTGTCCTACCGCGCTGCGGAAAAGAAGATGACTCCGAAGCGTACGGTTTGATTGTTTGTACACGCTCGGAAAAACAACGCAAACGTAATCCGCGTGTTATTTTTATTTTACCGGGTGCCCATAATACTTCTATTGTCGGTACCACTGAAACAACACCGCAGGAAGAACTCGCATCAGTCCGTCCGTCAGTGGATGAAGTAAGTTATCTACTTTCGGAAACGCAGCGAATTTTCCCAGAAAAAACACTCAACAAAAATACTATCATTGCTGCGTATGCTGGAACCCGACCCCTCATCGCAGCGAAGAGACATGAGCGAGGATTTACAAGAGCAGGTTTTGTTTCAAGGGAGCACTTAATCACAGAGAGTCCGAGCGGGGTAATGTATCTCTATGGCGGAAAACTTACCACACACCGACAGATGGCGGAGGAGACTGTAAACTGGCTTGCGAAGTTTTTAGACGTTCCTCGTAACTGTAAAACCGCCATGTATCCTTTACCTAATGCAATCGGGGAGACACCGGACGTTGACACAGAACGCCTTGCCAAACGATATGGTGAAGGATATAAAATTATTCAGCAGTTCATTGCCGAAGATAAAACACTTGCGGAGCCAATGACATCATCTCTCCCTTTCACAAAAGCTGAAATCCTCTACGCCTGTTGGGGCGAGATGGTGATGACTCTTGAGGATCTTCTCTGGCGACGGACCCGAATCGGTTGGACCCCCGGTCAAGGTGTGGATATAGCACCTCAAATTGCGCAGTTTTTGGGGGAGAAGAACAATTGGAGTGATGCCAGAATCACAGCAGAGGTCAAGACATACCGCGAACGTATTGAATGGCTGAATTTTAATGTGTAAGCGCAACCAACGGGCGCGCTGATATACGGAAAGGACACTTCACACACCCATCTGAACGAACCGCAAGGAAAAGTAAAATGGAAGTTTACCGTTGGGAAGACCGGAAATTTGGGAAACTTGAACCTTTACGCTTTGGCGAGGAACGCGACTTCGAGGATCTGCTTGAAAAGGATGCAACACTCGTCCTTGGTGAACCTCTCTGTGTTATCAGCAGGCAACCGCCCCTTAGCACATCAAAACAGAAAATTGACCTACTCGCACTTGATCGGCAGGGCAATTGTGTGATTATTGAGCTGAAACGGGGAAAACCTTCTCGGACAGCAATCACACAGATTTTAGAGTACGCCGCCGGAGTTTCTCAACTCGCTTTCATTGAATTGGAACAACTCGCGTATCGTTGGTGCCAACAGCAAGGTAAGGAGTTTTCCTCTCTGACGCTTCTCCACAGTGAGTTTTTTGGGTATGAACCTGGCGATATTCGGCAATCTGCGTTCAATCAACGCCAGCGGCTGGTGCTTGTTTCGGAGGGCGTGGATACGCGCGTCTTAGAGGTCGCCGAATATCTGCGAGCCTTAGGACTTGACCTCACCTATATCTCTTATTTTTCCTACCACGCCCCTGATGAAATCTTGGTCGCAACCGAAACCGTCTTGGGTGGGACGCTCGTCAAGGAAGAAGAGCGGAGCTATGGGCACACCGCTCAGCAATTTATGACACTCGCATCGTTCATTGAGACGCTGCAGGAAAATGAGGAACTTTCGCAGATTGCCCGTGAATTTTTAGCTTATGTTGAGGCATGCGGTGCAACACTTCGACCCCGTATCGCGAAACTCAGGATGACTTTCGGAGGACACTGGTGGCTTGATACATACCCCTCAAGAAGGGCAACCCATTTCCGAGTCGATGTCCACGGCGACTTCACACCGCTCCATATTGTTGAGTGCAGAGCCAATTTACCTAACGTCACAGTCAAAAATTTTGGAATCTCTTTTAACATCGCTTCTAAAGCCCATCTTGACTATGCGATTGAGATTTTTGAACGCGTTCGGAATTCTATCCTATCTTTATAGTCCAAACACCGGAGGGCACCCACAGCGGATGCACCTACTTAAAAAGCGACATATCCTTAAGCGCGTTGGACCTCACGGAAAACCATCGTGAAATGAAGTGGAACAATGCCCAGAAGCCACTAAATTAAAATATGCGTTTTGCCCACCCTGAATTTCTCCATTTTTTATGGGCAGTGCCGCTTGTGATACTGTTGCTTCTCTTTGGATTGCAACAGAAACGGAAAGCATTGCTGCGATTCTACACTAATGTAAATCCCACACATCTACAGCGACACAAGGTACAAGCGGGATTGTTACTGCTGGGGTATCTCCTGTTGACGCTCGCAATCGCGCGTCCGCAGTGGGGTGCTAAACCTGAGTCGGTCGCGGAAAGGCTGGATGTCATGTTCGCATTAGATATTTCAACCAGTATGCTTGCGGAAAGTGAAGCATCGATTCGGCGACTGACACGCGCCAAAGAGGTTATGTTTTCACTGTTAGAGGAACTCGAAGGTGATCGAGTTGGATTGCTCTACTTTGCTGAAGCGAGTTTCGTTGTGTGTCCCCTGACGAGCGATACTGCCACCCTCAGAGAATTCTTGGCGGCGGTAACTCCTGAAACACTTACCCATAGTGGAACCCGTATCGGCAACGCCATTGAGACAGCAACTGCCCGACTTGACGTAGATCAAAATGACACAACAGCAGTAGAATCCGATTTTGATGGGCAGAAGGTCCTGATTCTGTTTACAGACGGGGAGGACCACGGGGAAGATGTTATTGCTGCCGCAGCGGCGGCACCCCAAAAAGGTGTATATATCTATTGCGTGGGTGTTGGCAACGCTGTCCAATCTGTGCCTATTCCGCTTCAGATGGGGAACGCAGCGGAAACTACGCCCTACAAACGTGATGCTAACGGGCAGTTGGTACTAACGGTGTTGGATGAAACGCAGCTACAAGAAATTGCTGAGGCAGGAAAAGGCAAGTATTATCATGCAAGTATGGGTGTCGCCGAGTTAGCGACGGACTTGGCGCGACTCGAAAAGCAGAAATTCAGGATCCGTTCAGGTGGTGAATATCAAGAACGCTTTCAGTTGTTTGTGGCGGGTGCGTTGATTCTGCTTATCTGTGAATTGCTTCATTTTGCGGTATGGTCGCGTAAAATGCGTTCTTAAGAGACAGATGGGTAGGTTTATAGCGGTGCTCAGAGTGTAAGTCGCGATCAGGAGATCGCTCCTACAGAAGAGAGAATTTCTATGGCGGCGTTATTACGCTTTTTTGAAAATTAGACCATCTGGGCGATAGCGCATCAGTAAAACTAAGATGATGCCGAAGATCAGATAGCGTGCGCCGCTAAATTGAGGAAAGCCGGACAGGATTACGCGTAGGATTTCACTTAAGGAAGCGATGATGACTGCGCCTACAACCGATCCCTTGATGCTGCCCTTGCCGCCCAGGATCACCATACAGAGGATGAGGATAGACTCCCAAAATTCAAAGGTTCGTGCGCTAATGCTTGACGAAAATGGTGCTAAAAAAGCCCCACCGAGGCCTCCAATAGCTGCACTGACAGCAAAGGCGAGCGCCTTGTATCGGCTGACGTTGATTCCCATAGATGCTGCGGCTTGTTCGTCTTCTCGGATAGCAACCCATGCCCTTCCTACACGGGAATGCTGCAACCGGTAGGTAACGAATATGACCAAAGCGAGTAAGATGAGAATATGGTAATAGTGGTGCCAATTCTGATTGAGTTTCATCCCAAAAAGCGTAACGTGTGGAATGTTTTTGACAAATCCATTGATGTCCCCAATCAGCCATATTTCATTTTTCACGATCCGGAAAAGCAATTCTGCAAACCCAAAGGTAACAATTGCGAAATAATCACCAGTAAGGCGTAAGGTAGGCGCGCCACGCAATAATCCCCAAAGTGCGCCGTTAAGGACCGCTAATGGCAAGACCATCCAATAACTAAACCCGAGTCGCACCATCAGAAGTCCCGCGGTGTATCCTCCGACGAGATAGAACCCAACGTAGCCGAGGTCTAACAACCCCGTAAATCCGCAAACGATATTTAGCCCGACCGCAAGAAGTGTGTAGAGACCAACTTGAACAACGATGAAAAGAATATAATCCCCGCTTGGTGTTGGAAGGAAGATGTCCCGATAGGACAGTAAGAGGTTAATGTAATCTATTCCGTACATGAGTAATGGAAAGAAACAGATTAGAAGCCCAAAAATTATGTTTTTGGTTGTTAGTTGATCTCGAATGGTTTCAAGGTTCATAAACGTGGCTCCGCGCTGGACACTGGTTTAGGCACGGGTTGCAGTCGATTTCCCAAACAACCCTGAAGGACGGATTAAAATGACAGCAATCATGACAATATAGGCAATGGCTACCCGATACCCGGAACCGTAGCCGCCGGGGATATAGCCCGCCCCAAATACTTCAGCGAATCCGATGAGGAGTCCTCCGACCATTGCACCGGTGATGTTTCCAATTCCGCCAAGGACAGCAGCGGCAAACGCTGCGACACCCTTATAGTACCCCATCGTCGGTTCAATAATTTCTTTCACACCTACCATCACCCCCGCAACAGCCCCTAAAGCAGAGCCGATAGCGAATGTTATAACAATGACTCGGTTGGTATTGATACCCATCAAATTGGCAGCAACCCGATTTTGGGCACAAGCCCGCATTGCTTTCCCTATCTTTGTTAAGGAGACCAACCGGTTTAAGGCAATCATTAGAGCAAAGGCAAGCAGAATGATACATAAGTCCCGATAGGGTAGAAAAGCACCGCCGGGAAGGGCAATCGCCGTCTCAGTCAAGGAAAATGCCGGTAGAGGTTCGCTTGGAGGAATACCTTGCTTTAAAAATGTCGGTAGAGATTCTGATGGGAAAGGACGTTGCCTTGCACCCCAGATAATTCGCGCGAGATTTTGCAGACCGATTGAAACACCGATCGCTGTGATTAATGCTGAGAGGCGTGCTGCGTTACGAAGCGGACGATAAGCAACCAGATCCATTAACATTCCGATGCCAGCACAGAGGAGCATACTCATCGGGAGTGCTACCCAAAATGGTAGGTTAAAAACCGTGACCAGGGTGAATGCGAAGTAGGCACCGAACATGAAAATTTCGCCGTGGGCGAAGTTAATCAATTCAATAATGCCATAAACCATGGTGTAACCAACGGCAATAAGTGCATAAATGCCGCCGAGCACAAGGGCATTAATCAGCTGCTCTGTAAATTGCTCCATAATTCTTACAGTCCTGTTGTTTATCCTTTAAAGGAATTTGCGAAAATCTCAGTGTTTCAATCTTGAGATTCTCAATCAAGCACTTGGTCAGGAGCAGTCGCGAATTGCCCATCTTTAACGATTTTGACATAAGCCGGTTTATTAACAGTGTCACCGTTTTTGTCAAAATAGGTTAGCCCGGTAATCCCTTTGTATCCTTCTTCCGGCGTATCGAGTGATGCCAAGTGGTCGCGGATGGCTTTCCGATTTTCAGCAAGGGTGGCCTCCCTATTATAGGTTTTTTCGATTGCTTCCGCAATCATACCTACCGCATCGTAAGTTAGTGCCGCCCACGTATCGGGTGGGACACCATATTCACTCTCAAATGATGAAGCGACCTGTTTTGCTTGTTCGCCACCTAATTCAAACGTAAATGGGGTCGTTAGATATGTTCCCTCTGCGGCGGGGCCTGCGATTATGAGATAATCTGGAGAATCCACGCCATCAGCACCGAAAAATTGCGCTGTAATCCCAGCCTCACGCGCCTGTTTCGCGATGAGTCCCGCTTGACCATAAAGACCGGAGATGAAGATAAGATCTGGATTCTTTGCCTTAATACTGGTGAGTTGCGCTTTAAAATCCGTATTGTCTCGGTCGTAGGCTTCAGAGGCAACAATCTCAATCCCAATTTCCTCTGCAGCGGCACTGAAACCGTCTCGAAGTCCACGCCCATAATCGTCATTATCAAACAGAATGGCGACGCTCTGAAACTCCTTCATGTAATTCTTAATATAGTTGGCGATGAACTCTCCCTGAAAATCGTCTCGATATAAATTCCGAAATGTCCAATCACTTCCTTCACAGACGCTTACATTGGTTGAGCCTGGAGACAATTCAACGATCCCATTATCTGCGTAAATGGGTTTACCTGCTAAGGAACATGCACTGTTAAAGTGCCCAACAACCGCGAGAATGCGTCGGTCAGTGGCAAAGCGTGTAGCAACAGCTCTCGCTTCCTTTTCTGTCCCAGCGTCGTCTCCGGGAACGAGTGTTAGTTTCATACCGTTGATGCCACCTGCGTCATTGATGTGTTTCGCTCTGAGTTCAGCACCGCGTTTAATCATCTCTCCAAATGCTGCTGCGTTGCCTGTAAAGGGCCCAGCGACTGCGACTCTTACTTCACCCTGAGTTGTCTGTGTGTCCCTACTTGCAGGCTGACATCCCCAAACAGACACAAGCCCTATTATTAATAATCCGACAAGCCAATCTCTCATTTTGCTATATACTCCCTTCGTTATGTAGCAGATCCCGTGTGTTATCAGTACGAATTAAGCTATTGAGGTTATCGTCATTCTATTTTACGGCAAAACCTGCCTGAAATCAATTTTAAATTCCAGTTTATTCCGCTTACCGTCTTGAATTATCCAAACTTCAGGTAAAACGATTCTAAGATCCGTTGCACTACTCTCAAGCCGATCAAAAATTAAGAAACCGCTCCGTTTTGCACCGGAGAACAACTTTCCACCTTCAAAAATGCTGTCTTCTATTGCAATTCGCCCCCACTCCAATGCTTCAGTGTCTACGTAGGACTGATGGTAGCCGTAGTAAGGATAGTAGCCGTAAGTAGTAGGTGTGTAAGGATAACCACCCGCCCAAGGACTACTTTGTGGACGATCTACGTTGTCATAGAGTGCGTCGAAGTAATCGGTGGATAGGTTAGCATACTGCACACCGTCCCCATCAAGGAGAATCGCTGCGTCCTCAACGACAACGCGGCGATGCTTTCGGTTGTGGACTGTAACTTCAAATACCGTATAAATGGGTTCAACAGCACCGTTCTTCTCAACGAGAAGATACGGATTCAACCTCGGTTCCTCCGTGAGTGAGAACAGTTCTATCTCATCAAGCGGCTTAATAGTGACAGCAACGCCCTCTTTTAAAACAGTTGCTGCGCCCGTCTCTACGTCGATATGGGCATTAAAGCGTCCTTCAATCGGTTCAAGGTATATATCAACCGAGGGTTGTGGGGCAACAGCACACCCCGTTAATAAAGCTCCCACTAAGAGGAGTATACCAATTCTATCCATAATCTGATGCCCGAAGTGGATGCGATCTTTTGTATTACCCATCACCTTGCCCTCCCCTATAATTATATTTTACGCATTGTGAAGTTTATTGTCAAGAGTTTTAATTTTCTGAGTCGGGAATTGGAGTTAGTCGGGAATCGGAGTTCCCTCCTACAAGGTTTATCGGTTGTTAGCAAGTCGGGAATCAGAGTTCCACCTACAAAGAACTAAAATTCCCATTTTAACAGTGTTGCTCGGTTATGCCAGACGAGCATCCCCATTCCCGTGCCGATTGCTGCTCCAGTTAGCACGTCTGAGGTGTAGTGCCGTCCCAAATAGATACGAGAGAAACTGACGAGTCCCGCGCCAATATAGAGTGGGATGCGTAATTTCGGATACCGATAGCCTAAGATCGTCGCAGCACTGAACACAATAGAGGCGTGCCCCGACGGTAAGGACGGATTCCCCAATGTTGCATCGAGCGGTCGCTTCCTGCCTATCAGTCTTTTCATGCCGTATGTTATAACCCCTGCTCCCATATACGCGGAAAATAAAAGTTTTCCGGTTTCTCGGTGTGAATCATTCCCGTACGCCATGAGCAGAGCCGATGCCCCCATTACTGCGCGATAATCTCCAAAATCTGAAATCGTTTCCATGAGTGTCCATGTCGGTTGCTGGCGTGGTGGTGCGTCATAGATACGATCAAAGAGTTCCTGATCCCAGCGCGATACGAAGTTCTCGGCATCCGCTTCTAACCCCGTTATGAAAGCACAGAAAACCAGTGTGCATATCAGCCACGGTTTAAGAGATTTTGATAGTTTGCCCCACTGTCGCTGGCGAGGTTTGTAAACTCGCCCTTGCGTTAGTGTATAGATAATCACAGGTTTTACCATAAAAAATTTCGCTAATATGTAATTCAGACACCAATACTGCATCATGCAACCTGACTCTGTTTATATCACTAAGTTAGCAACTTACAACTGTTGCAAGTTGTAAAAGTTATCAGCAAATGTACAAATTTTCAGAAAATAAGAGAAACATTTTTATTTTTTTATAGGATGGATTTTCCCTGTTGGATATAGGGCGAAATCTTGATGGGAAACACGAAGTGCCCCAAACGCGTTCTCACCTCGAAAATGAATTCTTATCAGATAATAATATGTAATATGCGTTCCGGAGGGTCTCTTATTAGATTTTTCACGGAGAACAGACTCTGCTTTGATGAATTCAAACCTTTCAGGGTTATGCATAGACTTCCTTAAAGATTCAACCAACGCAGGAAACGTGCTGTTTTCTGATATTTTAGCAATGTGTTTTCGCAGTATGTCTATATCAGAACTATGTTTTATGACTACATTAGAAGTAGTATTTGAGATTGGTTGTGAAGAACACCCGAAAGAGAAAACGAGAATCGTGAAAATCAATGAGAAAGAAAAAAAATTCATAGTATCCTCCATAAAGGGTTGAGAGGAAGCAAATAACAAGAAAAATCAAATGACTGATATAAATGTTTGGTTCTAATATATTGTATTTTGTATGGTTTTATAGTAAAATTTATAATTACTCATACCTTATGGATAGGCGAGGTTAGGAACCTGACCGAAATGGAGGTGAGAAGATGCGAATACGCCACGCCGTCGTTGAGTATGACTTGGAAGAGGCAGCAGCGATGTTGGATATCTCACCGGCAGATCTCAAGCAAGCAGTCAGTGCTGGGTACCTTCAGTGTTACTATAGACTCGGCGAAGGTGATTATCGTTTCCATGAAGCAAGTCTCCGTGCGAATAAAGATTTGCTTTCAGAGGACGATTATCTCGCCAAAGTGCTAAAGGCGGGTTCGCATTCAGAGACTACTACGGTGCCTGACGCGGCGGAAGAGGATCTACCGCCCACGCCATCCGATCCATAACCCGCTTTTGCATTTTCCTCTTCGGAGACTACGCGAATTTAATAGGCGCGCCGATGAAGCGCGCCTACCAGAAAATGATTTGAACCTATTCCATTTTCGTTAGTTCGCCTTGAGCTTGCCCCAAGTCGTTGCGAGCTTACCTTGTGCTTCTACTGCGGTAAGCGTCGGGCCAAGGCCATTGTTCATGATATCATTGACCTCTTCCGCTGTCAAACCGCGTTTCCAGAGGTTAAATTCATCCATCAGTCCGGTGAAAGCACGTTGATTGTCGATGTTAAAACCGACACGTGCGCCCTGCCCCCAGTTGTCTGCGATGGGTGTGTCAAGGCGAGAACTTTCTTCACCCACCTTTTCACCGTTGATGTAGAGAACGGCTAATGCGTCTGCACGACTGTACGTGCCACCGTAATGTATCCACTTATTGGCTTCGTTTTTACCTGCTCGGATATCAAATATCGTCCTACCGGGGTTAGGCCCCCGATTGAGCCACCGATAATTTCCGTCCCCACGTGCTTCGGGGTGTACAACCCACGTGCCATCCGTTGCGCGGGCGTTGAAAATTGCCATATCCGATACGGATGCAACGTTAATCCACGCAAGAAGACTCATGCCTTCAATGGGAACGTCCTCAGACTTAACGTTGGGGCCATCTAAATCGAGGAAGCTGCCGGCTGCGAACTGACCGGCTTTGCCAAACTTTCCATCATCGGATTGTGTGACATTACCATTAATCTCGCCATCATAGCCACGTCCAGACTTTTCAAGGACGGTGTTTCCGTCGAAATCTTCGTAGTCGAAATACAGGACTAAATCCGGATCTAAAATCTGAGCGGATGCATCCTGAACTTCTGTCATAAGTATACAGAGAGTGCCTATCAGAAGTAAACATACTAAATAAGGGGTTCGTGTAAGATTGCGTTTCATCTTTTGAAATCCTCCTTTAGATGAACCATTCTTTTACCTTTCTACGACATATAACCCAAGTTGCCACCTATGTATCAGAATCTGTTAGATAATCGGAGGTGTTGTAGCATAGACTGTTCGTCTGTGCCTCTGTGTCGGCAAACGAACATTTTACGCTACAAAATGCCGCAGATAATCAACATCGTTGCCTGAAAAACAGGGCTTTATATCTAAATCCTGTAAGTAGCAACTTGGGTAACATATAATATAGCCACTTTCACTGGTTTCGCCTTACTTTGATGCTTTAAGGCTTCCCCAAGTCGTTGCAAGCTTACCGTGTGCTTCCACAGCAAGAAACGTTTCAACACTATCGTTCATAATAGCATTGACTTCTTCCTCTGTCAAGCCACGTTTCCAGACGTTAAGCTCATCCATGAGTCCGGTGAAAGGACGTTTATTGTCGATGTTAAAGCCGACCCGTGCGCCCTGCCCCCAGTTGCCTGCGATAGGTGTGTCAAGGCGAGACGCTTCTTCACCGACCTTTTTACCATTAATGTAGAGAATGGCTTTTCCATCCGCGCGGCTGTACGTGCCGGCGTAATGCTGCCATTCTTTGGCTACGTTTTTACCTGCTCGGATATCAAATATCGTCCTACCGGGGTTAGGCCCCCGATTGAGCCACCGATAATTGCCATCGCCACGTGCTTCGGGGTGGACAAGCCATGTACCATCGCCTGCGCGAGCGTTGAAAATCGCCATATCCGATATGGCTTCAACGTTAATCCACGCGACAACACTCATCCCTTCAGTGGGGATGTCATCAGGATCAACGTTGGGACCATCTAAATCGAGGAAGCTGCCGGCTGCGAACTGACCGGCTTTGCCAAACTTCCCATCATCGGATTGTGTGATCTTCCCATTAATCTCACCATCGTAACCGCGTCCGGACTTTTCAAGAACGGTCTTGCCTTCAAAGTCCTCATAATCAAAATACAGAACCAAATCCGGATCTAAAGCCTCAGCGGATGTGTCTTGGATTTCTGCCATAAACATACAGAGAGTGCCTATCAGAAGTAAGCACATCAGATAAGGCGTTGGTATAAAGTTCCGTTTCATCTTTTAAGGTCCTCCTTTAGATGAACTATTCCTTTTACTTTGATGCCTTAAGTTTTCCCCATGTAGTTGCCAATTTACCGTGCGCTTCCACAGCAAGAAATGCCTCAACGCCGTCGTTCATAATAGCATTGACTTCTTCCTCTGTCAAGCCACGTTTCCAGACGTTAAGCTCATCCATGAGTCCGGCGAAAGGACGGTTGTTGTCAATGTTATAGCCAACGCGGGCACCCTGTCCCCAGTTGTCTGCAATAGGCGTGCCGACACGGGCTTTTTCTTCACCCACATTTTTCCCGTTTATATATAGTATGGCTTTTCCATCCGCGCGGCTGAACGTGCCAGCGTAATGCTGCCATTCATTCGCCTCGTTATCTCCAGCGCGAATGTCAAAGATAGTCGCACCGCCAGGACTCCGGTTGAGCCAACGATACTTGCCACTCCCGCGTGCCTCTGGATGTACAAGCCACGTATTATCCTTCGCACGCGCATTGAAAATTGCCATATCTGCGATGGCTTCAACGTGAATCCACGCGACGATACTCATGCCTTCGGTAGGAATATCCTCAGGCTTGACATTGGGACCATCTAAGTCGAGAAAACTTCCGGTTACAAAATGGGCGGCTTTGCCAAACTTTCCATCATTGGATTGGGTAACCTTCCCATTAATCGCACCATCGTAACCGCGTCCAGACTTTTCAAGGACAGTATCGCCTTTGAAATCCTCATAGTCAAAATATAGTACCAAATCCGGATCTAAAACCTCAGCCGACGCGGTCTGAACTATACAGAGAGCACCTATCAGAAGTAAGCACGCCAGATAAGGGGTTAGTATAAGGTTCCGTTTCATCTTTTGAAATCCTCCTTTAGATGAACCATTTCTTTACGTTGTTATTTATTACATCTTGGCACTTGCATTTAGTGTACCATCTTTCCATTCGTATGTGCAAATGAAAATGGAAAAAATCTTGATTTTAACTTCGCTTTGCGTTAAACTGATTTAGGATGTGAATGGAAAAATATAAAAAGGTTTAGGGTTCTGTGAGGGGATGTAAGGTTGCGAAGTGTAGGAATTATCCCAGCCCGCTATGCATCAAGCCGTTTTGAGGGCAAGCCATTGGTGAATCTTCTCGGGAAACCGATGGTACAGCATGTTTACGAAAGCGCGTGCCGTGCAAAGACGTTAGATGAAGTTATTGTCGCTACGGATGACACGCGCATTTACGATGCTGTAAAGCAATTTGGCGGGAACGTCCAGATGACAGGTGATTGTGCAACAGGTACTGAGCGGGTTGCCGTTGTTGCAGAGCGGTTGACGTGTGATATTGTTGCCAATATCCAAGGGGACGAACCCTTGCTCGACCCGGTACAGATAGACATGATGCTGCAGCCTTTCATTGATAAACCGGATGTGCAGGTTTGCACGTTAAAGCAACGGGTTGAAACTGACGCGGATTATCGAGATGGTAACGTGGTTAAAGTCGTTACAAATCTTCAGGGCGACGCATTATACTTTTCACGCGCATCTATGCCCGGGAGTAGAGGCGAAATGATCTCGCCCCTACTGCACAAATTCCCTGTGTATCGGCATGTCGGTTTATACGCTTACCGCCGAGAGCAGCTCCTCGCTTTCACAAAGTGGGACAGCACACCTTATGAACTCGCGGAGGGGTTAGAACAATTACGCTTTTTAGAACACGGTGTCCCGATTCACGTTGTTGAGACCGACATTCCACTTATTGGGGTTGATGTTCCTGCCGACTTGGAACGGGTAAAACAAATTTTGGAGGCTTCATAAAGAAATTTCATGACAAAATACATTTTCGTAACGGGCGGGGTTATTTCAGGGATCGGCAAAGGTATCACAACTGCATCGTTAGGTAGATTGCTCATCAATCGCGGGTTTAAGGTGATTGTTGTCAAGATTGATCCATATCTCAACGTGGACGCGGGGGTGATGAACCCATTCCAACATGGTGAGGTTTTCGTCACCCATGATGGCGCGGAAACCGATCTGGACCTGGGAAATTATGAAAGGTTTCTTGGCATAGATCTGAACAAATACTCTAACTTTACGACGGGTTCCGTCTATAGTGAAGTGATTGCGAAGGAACGGCGGGGTGACTATCTCGGTGAAACCGTGCAGCTGATTCCACATATTACCGATGAAATCAAACGTCGTATCTATCAGATCGGGGAGGACAACGAAGCCGAAATCGTCATTACGGAGATAGGTGGAACCATCGGGGACTTTGAGATGCCACCGTTTGTCGAAGCCATCCGACAAATGGCTGTTGAGGTAGGACGCGAAGATACCATGTTTCTCCATGTGTCGCTTATTTACACCTTACCTAATGGCGAGAGCAAGAGCAAACCGACACAACATAGCATCCGCAAACTCCAGGAATTGGGTGTCCAACCAGATGTGCTGCTTTGCCGCACCAGCCAAATGTTAGATGAAGCCTTCCGCCAGAAAATTGCCCTCCTTTGCGGTATTGCTGAAGAATGTATTTTTGAAGGATTGGACACAAAGTGCGTTGATGAAATCCCGCTTAATTTTGAACGACAAGGGATGGGACATCTCGTTTCAAAGAAACTTGGACTTGAAACGCGCGTACCCATGGATGCTGAATGGGGCGCGATGGTCGAAAAACTAAAAAACCCAAAGCAGGAAGCCCGAATTGCGATTGTTGGAAAATACACAACCGGCAATGATGCCTATATCAGTGTGCAGGAAGCACTTAAACACGGTGGAATTGCTAACGAAGTCTCTGTCGAAATTGAGTGGATAGAAGCGGAGTCGCTCACAGAACATCCAGATCTTGATAGTGTTTTTGAAAATGCTGACGGGATATTGGTTCCAGGGGGGTTCGGTTATCGGGGCATTGAAGGAATGCTGGTTGCTGCACGATACGCCCGTGAAAATGACATTCCGTATTTCGGATTATGTCTCGGCATGCAGTGTCTCGTAATTGAGTTTGCCCGGCACGTCGCGAACCTAAAAAATGCAAATACCACAGAAGTAGACGAGAATACACCCTATCCGGTTATAGATTTAATGCATGAACAGCGTTCGATAGCTGACCTCGGTGCAACAATGCGACTCGGACATTATCCGTGCGTCCTCAAAGAAAATACCAAAAGTTATGATGCTTATCAACAACCTATTATTTTGGAGCGTCACCGTCATCGTTACGAGCTAAACAACCAATACCGTTCGCAATTGGAGGCAGCAGGTCTCCGTTTCAGCGGAATGTCGCCTGATGAGAGTCTCGTTGAGATCGCTGAAGTGGCGGATCATCCATGGATGGTAGGTTCACAGTTTCATCCTGAATTCCAATCGAAACCCCTTGCACCACATCCACTTTTCCGGGAATTTATCGCCGCGGTGCTTTCTCATCAGGGCGAGGATCAAGATATGGAAGGAGCAAATACGTAATGAACAACATAGCTACAGTTCGCTCCGGTGCCTGGTACGGAGATAAGGAACTGACGCTGAATTTTCCAACGGATTGGGAAGTAGAAATGTTGGATCCGAAAGACGCACCAACGCTTTCTGATACCCAAATTGAACAAGCATTTGCTGAACCGATCGGTACGCCTCGTATTTCGGAACTCGCGAAGGGGAAAAAGAGTGCTACCATCATCGTCGATGATCTGAGTCGTCCGACTCCCGCTTCAAGGATTATTCCATACATTTTACGTGAGCTAACCTCGGCGGGTGTTCCGAAATCAGAGATTCGGTTTGTTGCTGGTGTCGGTGCCCACCGACCTCTTACCGACGAAGATATTGTGAAAAAGGTTGGCGCAGATATCGCTGCTGCGTACGAGGTAACTAATCATAACTTTATGAGTGGGGACCTGCGTGCGTTTGGCAACCTTGAGAACGGTATGCCGGTGTATCTCAACCCTGTCGTCGCGGACGCGGATTTTAAAATCTGTCTCGGCGGTATCTATCCGCATAGTTCCGTCGGTTTTAGCGGCGGTGCGAAACTCATTGTTCCCGGTATTGCAGGCTTTACCACAATGTTCTATTTCCATACTTTTCCGCCGGGGCGCGGACCCGCTGTGATTGAGGGACAGAGTGATGAACCGGATCGTCGCGACAGTGCCGAACTGGCAGCAGGCGTTCTCGGTCTTGATGTGATCGCCAACGTTGTGCTCAATAGCCATCGTGAAATCTGCGGACTGTTTGTCGGTGATTTTATCAAGGCACATCGTAAAGGCGCGCATTTCGCGATGGATACCTACGGAACAATGATACCAGAAACAACTCGAAAAGAGACTGATCTGGTGATAATTAATTGCTATCCACTTGATGCTGATGCAATTCAGCTGGATAAGGCACTGGCGGCTTTAAGCTATTTTGAAAACGCTTACACGATAGCACTCTACCCTGCGAGCGATAGCAGTTGCTACCACGGGTTGTTCGACCGAATTGATTATCCACGTTACCTCCGACAACGCGCCGAACAGACGCCACCCGAAGCCCCACCGCAGCAGATCGGACGGCGTGGACAACTCCATGTTTGGTCTGAGCATTTTTTTGCAGATGACTTCTATAAAGAATATCCAGCATCGCTTCTTTTTCGCGACTTAGAGGGACTAATTCAATTGTTCGTAGAGAAGCTGCCAGAGCAGGCAAAAGTTGCTGTTTTACCCGTAGGAGGAATTCAAGTTCTAACGTGAACTCTCATTAGTCAGGTCCGTATACAGATACCATCCTGCTGGAAAAGTTTGAAAGTGTGCTAAAGTTGCGAATGCCTCGCAGTGAGAGTAATTTTACGGACTTTAGAAACACTTCGCGGACTTCTTTAACTAACAACCGATAACTGAAAACCATTCCCTCCGATAGCCAATCTGTGATTCACAAATGGAGGACAATTATGAACAATACCACTACAGTCTACTCCCGTGCTTGGTACGGAGATGAAGAACTCACACTGAATTTTCCAACCGGCTGGGAAGTAGAAATGTTGGGTCCGAAAGACGCGCCCGTGCTTTCTGATGCCCAAATTGAACGGTCATTCGCTGAACCGATTGGTGCCTCTCGTATTTCGGAACTCGCGAAGGGCAAAAAGAGTGCTGCCATCGTCGTTGATGACCTGAGCCGCCCAACGCCTGCTGCGAGAGTCATCCCGTTCCTCCTGCGCGAATTAGCGTCAGCAGGTGTCCCAAAATCCGAGATTCGATTCGTTATCGGTGGTGGATCACACCGTCCTATCACCGATGAAGAAATCGCGAAAAAAATCGGGGCGGATATTGCCGCTGAATATGAGGCAACAAACCACGACTTTATGGGTGGTGATCTGCAAGCCTTGGGGAACCTTGATAACGGTATGCCTATCTATCTCGACCGTGTCGTTGCGGATGCAGATTTCAAAGTGTGTCTGGGTGGCATCTATCCACACGGTTCTGTCGGTTTCGGTGGTGGTGCGAAATTGGTGGTGCCGGGTATTGCTGGTTTCGCGACGATGTTCTATTTCCATACCTTTTCACCCGGGCGTGGGCACGCTGTAATTGAAAGAAAAGGGAGTGAACCCGATCATCGCGATTTCTCTGAAGCGGTCGCTGGTGTCCTTGGACTCGATGTGATTGTCAACACTGTGCTCAATAGTCGGCGTGAAATTTGCGGGTTGTTTGTCGGTGATTTTGTGCAGGCGCACCGTAAAGGGGCACACTTCGCTTTGAAAACCTACGGTACAGAGATACCGGAGACCAGCCGAAAAGAGACCGATCTGGTTGTGCTGAACTGTTACCCGCTTGATAGCGACCCGATTCAAACTGGAAAAGCGTTGTGGGCACTGTCCTATTTTGAGAAAGCACATAGCATGGCACTCAACCCAGCAAGCGATGGCATCTGCTACCACGGTCTGTTTGAACAGATTGATTATGCTCGCTTCCGACAGCAGCAATCAGAAAGGACAGCGTCTGAACTGCCAGCACCCCAACTCGGAACCCAAGATCAACTGCACGTCTGGTCAGAACACTTTTTGGTAGACGACTTTTACAAGAAACATCCAAGCGCGCTACTCTTCCGAGACCTTGATGAATTGATCGCGTTGTTCGCAGAAAAACTGCCAGCACGCGCCAAAGTTGCTGTGTTCCCCGCTGCCGGGATTCAGGTGTTAGCACCGGAGAAGTAGATGCTGAAAGAACGTCCGACCGAAAACTCTTTTCTACAAAGCGTTAATGCCTTCCTTGGTAAAATCGAAATCGGATTCCTCTGCTTGATCGTCGCAATGATGCTGGGGCTTGCGATACTCAAAATCGTTATGCGTTATGTATTCAATGCCAGCCTGTTGTGGAGCGATATGATGCTTCAGCACTTGACGCTATGGCTCTGCTTCTTCGGTGCTGCTCTTGCTACCTGCGAGAGACGACACATCAGTATTGATGTACTCAGTCGGATACTACCCAAAAAGATTACACGATGGACAAATCTTGTTGTCGATTGCGTTGCTTTGATTGTCGTCGCGATTTTAGCTTATTACGGCTTTATCTTCTTACAAGATGAAAAGTCAAGTGAGGCTGTATTAATTGGAAGTGTCCCTTTATGGTGGGCAAAGGCTATTATCCCCTACGGTTTTGTCCTCATCGGCATCCATTTTGCGCTTCAGATAGGTATCCATTTGGTAGGGACGAGGTCACCGCGAAGAAACACCCAAGCAAAAACCCCCTACGTCGAAGGAGAATCGGAGTAATGGGATTAATAATCGGCATTGGATTAGTCGGTTTCGCGCTTCTCGGCGGTGCACTCTTTGTTTTACTCGGTGGTGCTTCAATTATCGGATACGCCACAGCGGGTGAACCAATTTCAACGATCCTGATTGATTTCAATCGACTCACCCGGAATTCAACAATTCTGATTATCCCACTTTTCACATTTGCGGGGTATATTATCGCTGAGGGGAAGGCACCACAACGCTTGGTTGCGTTCGCACGTGCGAGCGTGGGCTGGTTACCAGGCGGCATCGCAGTGGTCGTCCTCGTTACTTGTGCTTTCTTTACCACTTTCACTGGGGCATCCGGGGTAACGATTATTGCCCTCGGTGGATTGGTTTATCCGATTTTACGGCAGACTTATAATGAGAAATTTTCACTCGGCTTGATAACGGCTTCTGGAAGTATCGGTCTCTTGTTTCCACCAAGCGTTCCTCTCATCCTGTACGCGATTATCGCTCAAGTCCCAATTGATACGATGTTCCTTGCGGGTATTTTGCCCGGTCTGCTGATTCTCGGTGTTCTGAGTTTCTACTGTTGTGGCTGGAGCTTCATCAAACGCACGGAAACGACACCGTTTTATTGGGACGTTTTCCTGCAAACGTTCTGGGAAGCGAAGTGGGAACTGCTTCTACCTTTTATTGTGTTGGGGGGTATCCTCTCCGGGCTGGTTACGCTGGACGAAGCGGCTGCATTAACAGCGATCTATGCCTGTATCGTGGAGATGGTCATTCACCGTTCTATTTCATTGAAGGCGTTGCCACGCATTGTCAAAGAGAGCACGGTGCTCGTCGGCGCAATCCTCATTATTCTCGGTATCGCGTTAGGATTGACAAACTATCTCATCACACTTGACGTACCTACAACTGTCCTTGACTGGATTCAGTCAACAACGGAAAGCCGCGTCATTACACTTATCGGACTCAATATTTTCCTGCTCATTGTTGGGTGTCTGATGGATATCTTTTCAGCAGTGATTATCGTGGTGCCGTTACTACTCCCTATCGCTGAAGAATTTGGTATTGACAAGGCGCATCTCGGCATTATTGTCTTGACGAACCTTGAAATCGGTTATTTGACACCACCGGTCGGAATGAACCTGTTCATCTCAAGCATGAAGTTTGACCGGTCTGTCTTGCTGCTTTACCGTTCTGTGTTATTGTTCATTGCATTATTGCTGGTGGCTCTCGTATTGGTGACGTATGTTCCAGAGTTCAGTCTGTGGCTACCGGAGTTTTTTGGGAAAACACCACAGTCGCTTCTTTGAATGTACGCGAAATAAGTCTGGTAATAGAATTACCAGACTTATCTAAGGTTGCGCTGTGAGAACAGGGTTCACAAAGCCGATATTCAAATCTGCTATTACTGCTTTGCTTTCAACTCACCCCACGTAACAGCCAATTTTCCCGCCGCTTCAACATCCAAACTGACATCCATCATCTCACCAATTTCTTTTGCGGTGAGTGCACGTTCCCAAAACGAGATTTCGTCAATAATGCCTTCTGCGCCGTTGGTCAAAGCGATGTACTTAATCGTTTCCCATCCGAATCTCGGTTTTTCGTGAAGTGCTGGGAAACCACCACCAATTTTACGGCTCGTCGCCTGCTCTTTACCGTCAATATAAAGAAACGGCGGTTCACCGGTGAAATCCCACGTTGCAGCACAGTGGAACCACTCATCTTTTTTGATGATGCCTGTCGGATCGAATTCAACGTCTTGCCAATCGCCGTCGTCCGCTGCTTCAAAATAGAAACCAAATTCTGCGGGTGTGATGTCTGGGTGCGCTGACCCTTTTCCTATGAAAAAGTAAATGGGACCGAAACTGGCATCAAAAAGCCGGTAGTCCTTGTCATCTTTGCCATCCCAATCCGGTTTGAACCAGAAGAGCACACTTCCTGCCTCGGTGACGACGTTGGGCACTTCAAGATAGGTTTCCTTGCCTCTGAGGGCAATACCGGCAGCATATTTGCCTTGACCAGCAACCCATTTCGCTGCGCCGCCAAATGTTCCATCGTTTCCATTGCCTGTACCATCAACGGCTTTGTTTCCACTACCTTCGCCAATCCACAAAAGCAAATCGTTGTCATTAGGGATTCCTGCAAACGAAGAAGCAATGACAAACATACTCATCAGTAAAACCAAATAAACCTGCCTCATAGTTTCTAATCCTCCCAATCGAATGTTTGAATTTTGAGAGGATTTTAGCAGAATTTGGAAATTAAGTCAACTGCTTTTCTTCGCGTCCGCAGCTTCTGACTTAGGAGGCACTTCTATTGAAGTGTTTTGCGCCAGTTTGACAGTTGCCGACGCGGGTGCTCGTTTCTTTGGAGCCAGTTGTGGCTGACCCAGTTTGGGACGTGTCCGAAACTGTGGCAGCGGTCCCGGTGGTTCGTAAGTCGTATGTATTGGACGTTGACCTATTGAATGTCCAATGACATGTTCCCTTGTTTCAATGGGTTGCTCTTTCATACGATCATATCTCCCATTTGCTGGTTCAGTTTTTCCTGAACCTTCTGCCGGTGTCGGCGCGTCAAAAGGAAATCATCCTTTAACATTTGCGAACCGACCAATAACCATTCTCGGTACTGTTCAAATGTGTCTTTGAATTGCTCCAACGGAAAATCTGGATTGACTTCCATATCATAGATGAACCGTTCGAGATTAAGGCGTAAACTCTTGAAATATTGAGCGTTATGACTCAAATCGGTTATACGGTCCGATATTTTAAGTATGACGTGCAAGAGTGCTAAGAACGCGGCACATCCGGCTATAATGAGCCATGCTGATTTTCCTGTTGGTGTCCCCCATGACATCCAACCTACCATAACTGAAGCGATGGTAGCAATAGTCATGATGCTTTTGATTGCACCATCTATAGGTTTCCATTTCTGGAGTACCGAAGTCATCAGACTTTCAGAATAAGCGACGCGATAGAAGGTTTCAAGTGCGGTCTGCCAGAGAAGGTCTTTCTGATAGTCTTCCGCTGTTCTGTCCATTATTAGGATCTCCTTTTCGGAATGCATTCCATTACAATAGTAGGTACCCTTGTGTGCGATTACATAGATTTGTTACAGTATTAAGTAACGAAAGAATTGAAGGATTGGTAACAGTTTTTTTAGGTAGGACTTACGGAAAATCAATCAATTCGCTTGCGGGGCTGGAAGTGGAAGATTAGAAGGATGGAGACGGTTACGCACGGTGATGCTTCAGCAGTTCCCAATTCGGAACGAAACCGATACCGGGTCGAGTCGGAACTGTGACATACCCGTCAGAATTCAAAACCATCGGTGGGAGGAACATTTCGCCGCGTAATGGGTCAACAGCGGGTGGATAATATTCTAACATCAAGCCGTTATCCCGGCTCGCGGCGATGTGGACCTGCAATTCTTGTGCGCCGTGCGGGGCAATTAATTTTTCGGCTTTCAACGCTTCCTCTACGACCTGGAGTGCTGGCTCATAACCCGGAAGGATAGCGACATCGAGATTGAAGACATCCGCGCCTTCATAATCAATGAGCGTTTGGAAATAGTGTGCACCATATCCGTTTTCTCCCGTCGCGATTTGGATGCCATAATCTTGCGCCATCGCTCGCAATATCTTATGCCCTCTATAATCGTGGCTGTGAATCGGTTCTTCAAACCAAAAAATGTCGTTCGCCTGAAGCGCGGGAAGGCACTCGCTCGCCTTTTCGACCGAAAAAGCACAATTCGCATCTACCATTAGGGTTATACCGGGCCCAACCGTCTCCCGAACCACCTCAATTCGTTTGATGTCTGTTTCAAGTCCGGCATCCGGGTCTCCTATTTTCATCTTGACTGCGGTGGCGTTGAATTCATTGATGTTGCGCGCCATCTCTTCACGGAGTTCGTCGAACCCTTTGTCTCTACCGTAGTAGCCACCAGCAATATAGGTGCGAATGCGTCGCTGTGTACCATCAAGTAAGGCATGAACCGATTTCCCTTCTATCTTCCCACGGATATCCCAGCAGGCTTGGTTTATCGCTGCCAAAACCTGTGTATGATACCCACCGGGTCCGTAGATTTTATAGTTCTCGGCTAACCGTGAAACAAAGGTGGTATCCGTTACATCGTGTCCAATCAATACTGGACGAAACAGATCCACGAACGTTGGGAATAGGTGAAGAGGACGGGTCGCAGCGGTTCCGCCGTTGAATCCGTATCCGATAACCTCTTCTGTCCCATTTTTTGCGGTCACTTTTACGAGATGGAGCCTGCCCTTATCATAGACGTGCATGCCGTTCCAGATAGGTGGTTTATCCCATTCGTAGAGTTCACTTTCAATGGCAGTAATTTTGAACGGATGTGTAGGCATCGTTTTGTCTATTCCTCTACTATTGGCGGTGGTTTTGCTGCAAAAATTGTCAAACGCAATTCCTCGTCAAAAAGTTCATATACAGGTGTCTTTCCGCTCAGTGTTTCGCTTTCATTCAAGATGATACCGACACCTTCCCCTCGGCGTTCTAAAAAATGCCGCCGCCGCACCTGTCTACTCATGTCATCATCCAAAGTGATTTCCGAGAGCAAGCGTGCAAGTAGTTCATTACGCGTGGCTTGGCTGTAGCGTAGATTATCCACTGTCACCGTGTTTGCCAATGCCCCCGGTGAATAGAGTTCCAGTCGGTCATCAAACATGAATAGCCGTATTTTTGATCCAGTTTTTGAATAATCTCTATGCACAACAGCATTGACTATCGCCTCAAATACGGCGCGCATACTGTATTCAGGGTAGTCTATCCTGCCAATGTCCTTCCGTGCTGCCACTGCGTTATATCTTTTAACAAATCTCATAGCGTGTATAATCTGTTGGTCAAGTGGTCCCTTAAAGTCCTGCGCATCAAGTTGGTGGTTTGCATCCTTTTTCTTACTGAGATAAAAAACGGCTTGAATGAAGCTGTTATAGAGGTAGTCATCAGGATTGTCATGACACATTAACACCCCAGCGACAGAGGCACGGTTCTGCTCACCGTCCTTAACCAGCAAACGCCTTTTGAGCAGTAAATCGACCACTTCCTCCTCAGTTGCGCCTTCTGTGATAAATCGCTGATAGAGATCTTTTCTTACTGATTGCGGTTTTGCCGACTCTGTATCTACAACCTAAAAGTTGTAGTTTTAGAGTCGGGATTTTTGATAAATGCCCTTGATACGGTTGGGATAGCGCGGAAGCAATGCTTTGAGGGCGTGCAGATTGTCGCTGCGGATGATCAGGTTATCGTCTGTATTGATCGGGTTGCAGGAGCGGGTTTTGTCAGGTTCAAGTGGGCGGTAAGAGACGGTGAGGTGGTGGGCATAAATGTGTTGTTTTCCTTTAAATCTGCCTTTTGCTGCAGATCTTCTCGTCTCTGTCCGACAGCGAGTCGACCAATTCCAAACAGAATTTCGCCCTTAACTATGGGGCAAGTAAAAATATAATCCGATTCAGTCAGAGAATTCAAACGCCCTTTAACTTCCAGAATATCTTTCATCAACAGACTCAATGTTGATGTTTCTAAGAGATACTTATTCATTCTTTTTCATCTTCATCCAGATCAAAGGGTGAATCGTACTTTATAGGTATTTTCCCTTCTTTGATTGATTGACGCAGTGCTTCAATGTCTTCATCAGTGAGGTATGGTGGTTTTTCCATCAACTTGATTAGGCACTGGGCAGTAGGATTTTTTCTTGTTGGTGTTTTCTGATTCTGCTTTGGTTGCTGTTTGATTGAGTGTTTAGGTTTCATAAAGTTTTGACTCCTTTCCCTTATTGATATTTTAGCATAAGTATAACACTAATTTCCCAGAAATTTCAAGTAAAATTCAGAAGCGGGAAGTTGAGGAATCCGGTGCGGTTGGTAAACCGGACCAACCGCGGTGTGGTTTAGTGTGGGTTTGTCAACTCAGTGTTTCAGTCCATTCGCTGAGAACCCGCGCCATCTCGACAAAAACATCTTCTTCCGTTTTACGGCGTTTGAGTACCTTAAATCCGTGATCCGCTGTATCCAGCAGATGCAAGATTGCCTTGGCACCGAGTTTCTCGCAGACGGGTTCTAACAGGTCAAGCACTGCTAACTTGTCGCGGGTTCCAGAAAGGAATAACATCGGGATTGTGACATCAGCAAGGTGTTCTGCGCGCTCTGTGCCCTCTCTGCCGGAAGGATGCAACGGAAATGCGAAAAACACAAGTCCTTTGACATGTTCAATCGGTTCTTTCGCTGCGGACATAGAAGACATGCGTCCACTATAGGAGTGTCCGCCGACGAGGATGGATAAGTCGCTTGCGGCTTCATAAGCAGCAGCTGCAGCAGATCGGACAGTTTGGAGTGCCACCGCCTCCGATTCTCTACCACCGCCACCGCGTTCCATGTAAGGGAACTGGTAACGGAACGTTGCGATACCGATATCCGCTAACCGTTCTGAGATCGTTTGGAGGGTTGAGGAGCGCATGTTTGTACTTGCCCCGTGTCCGAGCACAAGCAACCATTTCGCGTCGTCTGGACGCATCAAGATTGAGGAGACCTCACCTTTTTCTGGCGTTGCGATAAACTTTGACTCTATTGCTTCATAACTCATTTTCTACACCTTAGATTTTTTGTTGTGAAAGGTATTGGTGAAAGTTGTCAAGTGTGCTAAAGTCTGCAAAGTTGTGAAGTTGTCAAGAACTATTTGATTGCCTCAAAATTTCTTCTCAACTTTAGCACACGTGCAAATTTTCTTAATTAGTGGATCACGCACTCTTGCACGATGTCTCGGTAGGTCTCTAACCCCGCAATTTTTAATCCTTTCACCTTTGCCAGATCGTCCCACCGCCGTAGGGTGAGTGCGTCCTGAAAATGAGGGATCTGTTCAAACGCCTCCCGTTCTTCATCTGACATGACACCGCCTTGAACCTTGAGACTCCTTTTTGATGCCTCGGATAATCCATCATGATAAGAAGCATCGGTCGTACACAGATACCTTTTTGCCGGAACATGCAGGCGGATAGGTGTTGTGACCGCTTCTGAGAAAAACGGTTCCATATACTGCGCGCCGATCTCTTCATGATTCAGATCCGTGGCGAGAAAGGCTTTATCGGCATTGTGTTCGTCTAAGATAAAATGCCCGATATCGTGGAGTAATGCGCCCGTAATCAGTGTGTGGCTTGCATCGTTCTGCTGTGCGAGGGCAGCACATTGGAGCGCGTGTTCTAACTGCGTCACGACCTCATCGTAGAATGACTGTCCACGTTTTTCCATGTAGTTGAAGAGTGTATCAACCTTTTGTTGGGCAGTTGCACCCGTCATTTCTTGTGCGAGGCTTTGATCAATGCAATTTTGCATGATTTACAGTTTTTCCTTGAAAATGTGCGATCTTGCTAATTTGTTTGTCTCGGTTTGAACTGTCTTTCGCGTATTCTGAAAAAGCTTGTCGCTTGTCAGCGTAGTACTGCTCACGCCAGTCGCCTTGCGAACTGGCGTTGTAGGTGAGATAGACAATCCGTCTCGGTTGTTCTGAACGGTTTGTTGGGCTTTTGTGTGGGATGTAAGAACCGAAAAGGAGAATATCTCCAGGATTTGTCGGCACGGCGACCCAATCCATCGTCGCTGCGGTTTCGGGAGCAACACATCCCTTTTCGTCCAGTGCGATGACCCCTTCTTGGTGTCTTCCAGATGCGAAATAGAGACAACCACTTTCAGGAGTTGCGGAATCCACCGAGATCAAACAGGTAATATGGTAGTCGATAAACTCATAAGCGGGCGCGTCCTGATGCGCAGCATAACCACCACCGCCGGGGTACTTGTAATTGATTTTTTCTTTGTAGAGGACTGCTGGTTCTGCCATCAACTCGGAAACGACATCTAACACTTTGCCACGCGTCACGGTGGCTTTCATACCGGTGTGATACGGCACAAAATTTTCTGAGCGAGAGAGTCTCGGTCCATCTGGCGTGGATTCGTAATGATGCATCCACTTATCGGGAGTCGGTTCCCAGTTCGAGATATCAGAGACCCACGCCTGTAGATTTTTTACCTCTTCGGTACCGAAAAAGCCGGGGATTTTCAGGTACCCGTTGGTTTTCCAGTTTCGATGGTCTTTTGGATTAAGGTGAGACATAATCCTCTTCCTTGTGGATATTCTCTTAGATGTCAGTATAGCGTGCAAAGGCCTTTTTGTCAAATTTTGGAGAGCGGCTCCGGTCAACCTATTGATTTTGGAGATCAACAGGTGTCATACTAAATTGCAACGTGTTCGTAGAGTTCGCAATTTCCATCCGATAATCCCATCCGCCTGTATAGTCTCCAGACTGGATTGTTAGGGTGTTCCAACCTGCCTTTAACGACAACTCAAAGTGTGCCCATCCTCGAAACAGAAGGGCACCCGGAACGGACGCTTCAGGCACCTCAACTCCGTTGAGAAATAGCCTGCCCAAGTGGCATCCCCATCCGATCTGCGCGAATACACGCTGCGCATTGGGGCTTTTGATATGAGTCGTGCCATAGCCGAATGCCCAATCAGGGTTTCCGAAAGCACTGTCTAAGTTAATCCGTTCCGTTTCAGAGAGATGTTTTTGCCAAACGACTTCTCCACTTTGTCCTTCGTAAGTTTTATCAACCCCGGACTCTGGGAGGGACACTGCGATGAAATCGGATGGAATATCGTTCGCGTTGGTGGGCACCTCTGTTACACCAAGGTCAAAGGGACCGAGAAGCATCCAATCTTTGAGCACATGCATATTCGATCTATCAATAGGATGGAACAGATTCTTGCGACCAGTTAATTGTTCGCCTCCATACACGATTGAGTAATCATAGGTAGGCAACGGTGTTAAAGCATCAGATGCGACTGTAAGACCAACAGTGCCTTTTGTCAACTGTCCGGGTTTAACTTGAAATGATAATCGGTGTGGTGAAATCTGCCAATTCTGATTTGGATGGAAAACTATTTCAACCTCTAACTGTTTTTCAAGCGTGTTTTCCAACGCAATTTCGAGTTTACCACTGGAAAAGGGTTGAGTTCTATCAATATTGAAATGAGAATTAAAGGTGAGTAGATTCGCTATCTTCTCTTTAATGGCTGCCGTTGAGATGTCAGCGGGATGGACATTTCCCGGCTCTATAATCGCAACGTTAACCTCTTCGTCATCTACGGTTACAATGCTGTAATGATCGAAAGCCCCAGCCTCTGGTGCTTCTTGTGGTGTCAAGCCGCCCCCTGTTGCGCTAAGCACAAAGTAGCGACGGTCATTTCGGGTGTGCAAGGTCAAGTTGTGGTAGTGTCCAGCAAAAACGGTGTACGCCCTGTCATTGAGTGCTGCTTCAACGTGCTCCCATCCCGAGTTTTCGTACAACCATATAGGTCTGTGCATCAAGACGAACGTGTGCCGTACATTTGGATGTTGTGCTAATTCATCTTCCACGTATTTTATCTGTGCTTCTCCAAACCAGCCTTCTTTCTCCCAGTCCCACTCCGCGTGCCTTGAGTTGTGCCACTCCTCAGTATTCAGCATTATAAAGAGACAATTTTTATACGTAAATGCTGAATAGGTGCGTCCGAGGTGTTCCTTCCAGTAGTCGTACATCACTGGGTTCGTAATGTCGTGGTTACCGGGTAATGGCAGAAATGGAACGATTAAATCGGATTCATGTTGCCAGAATTCTTTCCATTCTGCCGCGAGTTGTTCAAGATCTCTTGTACCTCCCTGTATTAAGTCACCGACCATAATGGCGAAGTCGGGTTTCAGTATATTGATCTCATCTATTGCTCGATCGAACACTGGCCACTTATCTAAGCCGCCACCAGTTTTATCACCTATGATAGCGAAACTGAATTTGTCAGGATCATCTGAAAACGGGCGTTCAATAATCGGTGTCCGTTCTGGAAATTTGGGTGTTTGAGCGGTGACTGTAGCAATTATTGCGAGGTATAAAGCAGGTAACACCACAATTTTCAGTAAGTGTGCGGACTTAGGCATGTCATTCTCCTTGTGCTTATGAGTCGTGGAACTGTGTTTCTTGAAGATATTCTACATCCATGAGAGTATAGCATTAATAACACTGGTCGTCAACAACGAGACTGGGTATGTAAATGTCCGGGGTGTTGGGCGGAGTGTGAGGTCTTGCCAAACGCGATTTACACCGGCGATTTGTTAAAGCAGACCCTGTTTGCTGATAGGAACGCCTGAATCTTCCATCTTCGCTTTCAATCGGATTCTGGGATCGGTAAAACGTCACAATAGACGGGTTCCATCTTCTCTGAGTATGTATCCCCCCGAACCCACATGACAGGACGGATATTTTTTACCTGCTTTTTAGGTACGCGTTCTGCATTTCCGCTGATATAATGTGCTACATTACAACGTCGGAAACGGAGACTGTGGTTGTCGGTGCTTTTATGGAGGAGTTGGTTGTTGAACCAAACGACTGCTCCAGGTGGGACTTCAACAGCAACACCATCTTCGTCCCGGGCATCGCGTGCAATCTTAAATTCGTTCTGTTGTGAGCCTTCAAGGTCCTCATGCGTAAGAATGCCGTATTTGTGACTACCCGGAATAACGTATAGGCAACCGTTTTCTTTGTCCGCCTCATCAATAGCTGTCCACGTTCCAACCGTCATTTCGGCTTTATACTGATGGTTAAAATACCATTTATCTTGATGCCACGGAAAACCTAACCCAATCTTTGGTGCTTTCCAGATATAGAGATTGCCTTGACTCAGCAGATTTGGACCGAGTAGGTCAACGATAGGATCCGTTAGACGCGGATCACGTACACGGGCAAGGAATTCTGGGCAATAACAACTCACATGATGGATCTTGTGCATTGCATGGATACCCGATGCTGCAACTTTTCCATCTATTACCAATGCATTTTGATCAATATTGGCTGTCGGGAAAGATCGTTTTCCATCAACAATATCATCAGCGATTTGCCGTAGTATGTCGTTTTCTTCTTCTGTGAAAACGTTGTAACGGACAAAGTATCCGTTTTCTTCCCACGCGGATTGTTCTTCAGATGTCAGGCTAAACTTCCGTTTCTCGAATGTTGTGTTTGTGTCCATCAATGCTCCCATTCACAAATTTTATATTCTCCGACCACGACCTACTCTTCTAAAATTGGTATAACATCACGTTGAACTTCATCCGCCATACCTGGATAGGTTTCACCACGAATCCACATGGGCGGTCGTTTTTTATTTACAGCCTCAGGACGTGTCCATTCTGTTTTTGCACTGATATAATGCGCTATGTTAGCACGTCGAAAACGATTACTGTGGTTATCCGTGCTTTTATGGAGGGTTTGACTATTGAACCAGATGACCGCGCCAGCAGGGATTTCTACTGCAACGCCATCTTCATCACGAGCACCCTCTGCCTGTTTAAACTCTCCTTGTTGTGAGCCTTCAAGTTCCTTGTGTTCACGAACACCATGCTTATGGCTGCCGGGGATAACGTATAAACAACCATTTCCTTTATCAGCGGCATCAATCGCAGTCCATGTCGCGACTGTCGTTCCGGTTTTGTACTGATGGTTAAAATACCATTTATCTTGATGCCACGGGAACCCTAAACCAATTTTTGGCGGCTTCCAAATATAGAGATTGTTGAGACCGAGGAGATCTGGGCCGAGGATGTCAACAGCCGGGTCAGTGAGACGGGGATCGCGCGTACGCGCAAGGAATTCTGAACAATTGCAACTCACATATTGGATATTGTGCATTGCGTAGATCCCTTGTGCTTTGACTTTACCGTCTCTGACTAAAGCGTTTTCAAAGATATGATAGTCTGGAAAGGGACGTTTTCCATCAACAATGTCATCAGCGATTTGCGCTAAAAAATCATTCTCTTCTTTTCTAAAAACGTCGTACCGGACAAAGTATCCATTTTCGTCCCAAGAGGCTCGTTCTTTAGGTGTCAGGCTAAATTTCCGTTCTTCGGATGTTTTATTTTTGTTCACGCATTCTCCTCTTAATTTAATATTTTCATGGCATTATTTTATTACGACGTAGTGTAAAAAATTGGACTCTGTTGGACTAAAACGGTAAGAAAAAATAGGAGGAAATCAACGAGGCAAACTAAAGAAGCGTGTAAGTAGTGTCTGTAGTTACCACAGGCAACTACAGACATCAATACTTTACATTGAAAAGCCGCCGACAAAGATGTTGTTCTCTGCGCTGCTTTGCTGCCACGTCACCGGGAGGTGAGTGTCTTTATAACGATAGACTTCAGATTTGCCGACGATCGCGTTCTGAATCGTTGTCAGGGGTTTATACCAGATCTGATGTGGCTGTGTGCATCCGGCGCACGGGTAGCGGTTCGCTGACAGTGCGAGGACCTTTCCGACTTTCACGTCATATTTAGTCCCTTCTTTCGAGAATTCGACAGAAGCGGTTTGGGTTGCAACAACTTTACCTAAAACGTCCGCGCGTTTCGTTGTTAACATGTCTTTGAGGGCAGCACGCTGTTCCGGCGTGGTGCTCGCATCCATATACAACACGCTCTTGCGCGTTTCGGTGTCAATTGCCAAGTTATTTTTCGCACTAATGACAGCGACAACGGTTAAGTTCTCCAGCGAAACATCGTTCCAACCTCCGCTCTGAATGTTCCAAACGGCGGTTGCCTCTCTGCCACCTTCCACAAATTCGGAACCAAAGTGGCACGCCCCAACGTAAACACTCGCGGAACGGGCTTCAATATATTCGCCTTGCACAGTCGGTGCTTCCGTAGCAAAAGCGAAACCCGCTATGAGGGTCAGCGCGAGTGTTGTTAAAACAAGAATACCTTTCATGAACTATTCCTCCTTGCGCTATGCTTTAATCCAAGTGTAGCCTGCAAATCGAGTTCGCGTTACCGGTAGCGAACATGTTACTACACTATTTGATGTTATTATACTGTAACTCGTATGGAAATGTCAACTTTTTTGCAGCAGTATTCAGTTTTTGGTTTTCTGTTGATTCTATGGAAGAAGTCACGAGTCGAAACTCGCTCCTACAGTGTTCGTTGGACGCGGGTTTTTCTGTTATCTATTTCGTGCGTACGAGAATTAATATCACAATAACAACGCAGAGGATCAGGACCCAGAACATAGGCACAGAGCCTTGGAAAAAGTCCATGATCGTGTTCTTTTTCGTCATCTTGAGCGGGACGTAGTGATCTCCGCCATTAACGATTGTAACAGGTTTGCCAAGCCGATCGCCGTATCCGTCTTTGTAAATACTGATGAGATAACGACCTGCGGGGATGCCCGACTTTCCATAATCACCATTCGCATCTGTCTTTGTTGTAAATTCTGTGCCGTCTTGGGCAACAATTATAACTTCAACACCCTCAATCGGGTTCTGTCTTTCGGTCGTATCAACAATCTGTCCGCGGACAGTGCCTCCCTGTTGTGCGAAAACAATCCCGACAGATATAATCGTATAGACGACGAACATTAGTGCTAAACGTAGACGAGTCATTGTTATATTTCTCCTGGGGTTGGAGATTCAGGAAGTGTTATTTCCCCGCTTTCATTAGCAGACGGTGAAGTGTTCCTCCTAAAATCTCTGCCTTGTCTATTTCTGGGATAAATGTACAGTGCGTTCGGAATGCCTCAAGTGCGTGTTGATATGTCATAAAGTTCCGAACAACCGGATAGTCCGATCCCCAACAGAGACGACCAGGACCGAAATGTTCATAGAGGGCGCGTACAATCCAATGTGTGTCGGATTGTGGATAATCCCACGAGACCTGCGACACATAAGCGAATCCTGACATCTTGATATGAATATTTGGTAGATCTGCCGAGGCAAGCACTTGCTTTAGCTGCGGATAGGGGTGTGCTTCACCGGCGCGTGCGCCCCCCATGTGATGACACAGAAATGGAACTGTGGAGAACTGTGCGGCGAGTTTTCGGAGCGGTTCATGCTGATGACTTCCCATGGCGATGCTGGCAATGAGTCCCAATTCGGCTGTTGTTTGAAAGAAGCGTTGTCCCTCGTCTGAAAAGAACCAGCTGCCGTCGTCATCGCCTTTGAGATAATGGGTGTAGCCTTTGAGGTTATATGCCTCTGCGGCTTCCTTTAGACGGTCAGCGGCACCCGGCGTGTGATATGTTTCTGTCCATGAACAGTCAACATCAGCAAACTGAATCAGTCGTTCAGGGTAACGCTTTACACACGCTGCGACGTAATCGTTGTTTTCTGGATTTCTGTCGATGCGTGCACAGATAAGCACTGCTTGGTCAACATCGTGCAGATCCATTTCGTGGAGGAGTTGTTCGACTTTGCCACGACTCTCATCATCGGGAACAGGGGGTTGATAGGGCCACCGGGGCCAGGCGTGCGTGTGGGAATCAATTATCATTTTTTCTCCTGAGATCTTTTCCTCTTTGCTGGTGAAGTTTCTAATCCGGCTTAATTCAGCCCCAGCATCAAGGCACCTAATTCTTGCTTGTTCGTTTCTTCGGGTTTCACAATACCAACGATTTTTCCATTATACATTACCGCGATTCTGTCGCTGAGGTGGAGCAGCTCGTCGAGTTCGGAGGAAACCAGTAAAACGGCTTTTGCGCGATTCCGTGCGTGAATAAGCCGTGTGTGGACGAATTCCGCTGCGTGAATGTCTAATCCTCGCGTCGGGTGTGCAGCGATAATCACTTCGGGGTTCGCCTCTAATTCACGAGCGACAACGACTTTCTGCTGATTTCCACCGGAGAGTGTCCGTATCGGATGTGTGATGTCCCCAGCACGGATCTGGTATTTATCGAGTGCGTTTAGTGCAGAACGCTGAATCGATTCGCGCCGAAGTATGCCGTGGCGACAGAAACGTCTGTTTTTATGATGTCCAATGATAAAATTGTCATCAATTCGGTCATTGAGGCTAATTCCGTGTCGGTGTCTATCGGCAGGGACATGCGCAATCCGTTCGCTGTTTGACGTAAGCGTTCCGCTGTCAATGTGTCGTAAACCTGTCAGCACTTGAATCAGTTCTGTTTGTCCGTTCCCTTCTACACCTGCGATGCCGACAATTTCACCAGGGAAAATCTCAAGATTAATTTCGTCGAGGTGTCGTTTGCTGGACTCTTTATTCCTTATTGTGTTTTTCCATTTATGCCGCTTTGTAGTGTCTGAACCTCCAGAGAGCGTGACATTTTCTAAGTAGATTCGCGGTGTTGTCTTCTCAGTCTGCTCCCGCGGCACGGAGACAGGGATAATAGGTTCGCCGAGAATCATTTCCGCCAACGTTGCAGGATCAGTATCGGCAATAGCGGAGGAGGCGACAGTCTGCCCACGTCTCATCACTGTGACGGTGTCAGCTATTGCCATGACTTCATCAAGTTTGTGTGTGATGATAATGAGACTCCTTCCTTCATTTCTAAGACTCCGCATACAGTTAAAAAGCCCTTCGACTTCTTGTGGAGCAAGTACCGCTGTCGGTTCATCCATGATGAGGATGTCCGCGCCGTGGTAAAGGACTTTCAGGATTTCGGTGTGTTGCTGTGCCCCAATCGGCAGAGATTCAACAGGAACGTTCAGCGGCACATCGAAACCGAGCTGCGTCGCAAGTACCGTAATCCTTCCTTCTGCTTGTTGATAGTCAAGCAGGGCACTGAATTTGCGGGGTTCTTTAGCAAGGATGATGTTTTGAAGAGCCGTGAAAACAGGGATAAGCGTGAAGTGTTGCTGCACCATTCCTAAACCAAGATGCATCGCACGCCGCGGAGAAGAAATATTCACTCGATTGTCATTGACGAAGATCTCGCCTGCATCGGGTTGATACAGTCCGTAGAGAATCTTCATCAATGTGGATTTACCGGCACCATTTTCACCGACGATGGCGTGTATCTGACCGCGTTGGAGCGTGAAATCCACTTCGTCATTTGCTTGTACGTGTCCAAATCGCTTGCTGATGCCGCGCATCTCAATAATTGGTGCGTGTGTCATTTCTACTGCCGTTCGTGCGGAACAAGGATGTCGCCCGCGATAATTTTCGCCTTAAATGCTTCAACCTGTTTCAAAATCTCGTCCGAGAGAAGTTCGCGGTTAACGTCATCAACGATATACGCAACACCTCCCTCTTTAAGCCCATAATCTTTCAAGCCTCCGGAGAAATTCCCTTCTTGGACACTTTTTATCGTCTCATAAACCGATATTTCCACACCTTTGATGACGCTCGTAAGCACTAAACCGGGAGCAAGGTGGTTACCGTTAGAATCAACCCAGATGATCGATTTCTTTGTAGTTTTTGCGGCTTCAAGTACGCCAAGCCCACTGGCACCCGCGGCGGCAAGGATAATATCTATCCCGCGGTTGTATTGTGCGAGCGCGAGTTCTTTGGCTTTCGCTGGGTCGTTGAAGGCTTGCGGTGTGACACCGACGTAATCCGCCACGAATTCAATCTCTGGATTCGTCGCTTTAATGCCGGCACCGAAACCTATTTCAAACGCCTCAACCAGTGGCACCTTCATCCCGCCGATGAAACCGATCTGTTTTGTCTCTGTTTTCAATGCTGAGATGACCCCTGCAAGGAATGTGCCTTCGTGTGCCCGGTAGGTGAGCGATGCAACGTTCGGCTGTTCTATAACTGCGTCAATAAGTGCGAACTTGACATTAGGAAAATCGCTTGCGACACGCTTCATCGGCTCCTGAAAGAGGAAGCCAACACCGATAATAAGATCATATTTCAGTTTTGCGAGTCTGCGAAGCGTCAGTTCGGTATCTGTACTGAGGCTTGGCGTAACCTCTGTGAGTTTAAATCCCCATTCATCCATCGCTTTTTTCGCGCCCGCGTAGGCGGCATCACAAAATGAGAGATCACCACGCCCTGTTACGTCATAAATAAGGCCAACTTTCAGTGCCGCAGGGGCTGTCTCTATCACAGCGAAACATGCGATGAAAAGTGTAATCAAAATTTTTATACGCAAAATGTTTTCCTTTCAGTTCTGTTGTTTTTTGATAGATAGAGTGAAGTCTGTCTCAACACTCTTTAGGATACATCATAGTAGATTCAAATGCAAGATTTATTGTTGGAAAGTTAGAAGTTTGGAGGTGTTTTTACTTGGGTGTTTCCCTTAGAAGATGGCACACGCAGCGTTTCTATCAGTCTTCCTGTTTTCCAACCTTCCTGAAAACCTGAAATTTGTTTCTTAATATTGCCGTTGACTTTTTTGATTTTTAACGTTATTCTATTTACAGAATTCCCGCTGTTGTTGTAATAGTGAGGAATAGATTGGCGAATGTCTAAATTATATTGACAAAAATGGAGGAGAGTTATGAGAGTAACTATCACAGTGCCGAAGTTAGCGGCGTTAAGTTTCCTTGTGCTTTTCGGTTTGGTACTTTCGCTACCGACGTACGCGGGTACCCAATTGTGGGACTTTGAAGAAAAGCACGATGACTGGAAAGTTGCCAATGGAAAGTGGGAAATCGCAAAAGGAGTCTATCACGTTGACAAGGGTGGACAAGCGGAACACTCTCTCGTTGGTGAAGAGGACTGGGATGATTACACCATTGAGGCGAAGGTTCGATTGGACAACCACCATTGGGCGGGTATCGTTTTTCGCGCCGAAAGCGAGATGGAGTATTACGTCTACTATCTCAATGTCCCAAATAACAAAACGGAACTCTGGCGACACAAAGATGGTGCTTGGAATGCCCGCGACAACGTCGCCCAAATCCCAGCTGTTGAGAAGGTCCAAATAAAGAACGGCGAATGGATTGATATGAAGGTTGTCGTTGAGGGCAGTGAATTTCAGATTTATCTCAATGGTAAACTTCAGGGTGAACATAAAGATGATGTCTACAAAACCGGCCAAGTCGGTGTGTGGGCATGGGAAACCGAGGCGAGTTTTGATGATTTCACCGTTAGTGGTGATAATATCAAGGACACCCTCGCTATTGAACCGAATAACAAACTCGCAACAACATGGGGACGGCTCAAACGGGTTTACTAATTTTGCGGAAGGTTTAGCCTCAGAAGTTTTCTGCGTGAAACCCTGTCGAAGACTTTTGAGGCGACTTTAATTAATTTGTGACTGTAGATGCACTGGGATATTTTCAAAGCGTGCCTCCGGGCATAATTAAAAGGAGTGAAAATATGAAGTATTTGTTTTCAACTGTTGTGAGTTGCTGTTTTCTCGTACTCGTAGCCTCTTTCGCTTTTGCAGGCGAACAGACTTGGTCGTTTGAATCGGATGCGGACGATTGGAAAGTCGCTAACGGTGATTGGAGTGTTGAGGACGGCATTTATAAACTCGCTAAGGGCGGTAGAGCCGAGCACTCCCTCGTCGGGGATGCTGAATGGGATGATTACACGGTTGAAGCGAAAGTTCGACTTGATGAAGGGAACTGGGCAGGCGTTGTCTTTCGTGCGCAAAGCGAGATGGAATACTATGTCTACTATCTCAACGTTCCAAATAACAAAACGGAGCTTTGGCGACATAAGGAAGGCGCATGGGACGCTCGCGATAAGATTGGTGAACTTCAAGGGAAGAACATCACTGTTGCGAATGACGAGTGGTTTGACATGCGAGTTGTCGTGGAAGGCACGTCGATGAAACTCTGGATTAACGGTGAAGACCAAGGTGAACTTGCTGATGAAACCGGTGCCGGATACCCTGCTGGTCAAGCCGGGGTCTGGGCATGGGAAACCGCCGCGAGTTTTGATGATGTCAAAGTCTCTGGAGATGCTATCATCAATCTTACACCAGTGGAACCAATGGATAAATTGGCTACCACGTGGGGTCGCCTCAAGCAACGTTTTTAGGTAATAATATCGTTTCGCCGCTGGGAGAGTAACAAGTGTTACGGAAACTTTCCTATTACACAGTTGCCTGGGTGGCACTCGTCGGGTGCCATCTTACCCTCTCACAGGTTCCAGACGCGTTCTGTCAGGAAGCAGATGCTGCGGACCCCACAGCGCAGATTCGTGCTTACAAAGCGCAGTTGACTGCCGATGGTACTCAGACCGAAGTTCGCTTGAAACTTGCGAAGGTGTACCTTCAAATTGAGGCATACACTAAAGCGATTACTGAATATCAACAGGTAATAGCGATTGTCGAAGCGAACGGAGTTTTGGGAACCACAACACCTCCACCCGATTCGGATATTCCGACAGTTTACTACGGTTTGGGGTTGGCATATACAGGGCTTGAAAGGTTTGAGGATGCCATAACCGCTTATGAACGCTCAATCGCGTATCAACCTGACTGGGCATACAGTCACGCGGCTTTGGCGAGTGCTTACGCGAACATGCACCGTTATGCTGAGGCACTTGATGCTTACAAAGTGGCGATTGGGTTAGACCCAAACGATGAGATGATTCATCACCAACTCGGGAATGTCTATAGCAAGCGTGGCGAACATGCAGCAGCGGTTCGCCATCAATTACAAGCAATTGCTATTGCACCAGAATTTGCATCTGCCCACTACCAGTTAGGACTCCTCTACGCACAAGAAAAACGATGGACTGACGCGATTGCGTCGTATCAAGCCGCGTATGTACACGATGAGACGTTGGCTGAAGCACTCTATAATCTGGCGCAAGCATATCTCCGGATTGGAGATACATCTGCTGCACGCGAGCAGATGGCACTCTTTGAAAAACGAAAATCAGTGCTCAGCCCCCTTCACCAACTACGTGGGGCACTACAGCGGACACAAGACACAACCGAACGCGCACAGATTCTCGCCAATATCGGTAGGTTCTATCTCAAAGACGGACGTTATGAGCAAGCCATCTCGGAATACCAAAAAGCAATCGGAATGAATCCACAACTGGTATCTGCTTATAACGGTCTTGGTCTTGCCTATACGATGCTTGAGAGGTATTCGGAAGCCGTTATTGCCCAACAGAAAGCATTAGAACTTCAACCAGATCTCGCGAAGGCATACGCAGGACTCGGTTTGACATATTTCAGGCAGAATGTGTTAGAATCCGCATTGGAACATTACCAGCACGCCGTCGCTCTGGATCCTGAATTTTTGGAGGCGCGTCTGAAGATTGGGATAATTCTGTTGAATCAGGAACGCTATGCGGAAGCGATTGATACGTATCTGGCGATTCTTGATATTAAGCCGAACGATCCTGAGGTCTACTATAATTTGGGATTATGCTACGCGCATCAAGCGAAAGCCGGTAGTGATGAATTGTCTATTGAGGATTTGACAATCTCAGCATTGACGACACTCGAAAAAGCGGTTGCGCTTTCGGTGTCTGATACGGGTGATTTAAGTGAGACAGAACAGCCCCCGTTTTTAGCGGAGACCTATTATCTTATCGGTGAACTTCAGGCGAGCAAAGCGGATTTTAATGCAGCAGAGAAGGCTTACTTAGCATCCGGTTTACCGAAGGCATACCATGCGCTTGCCCAGTTAATCGCGAAGTTTGTGAGAAAAAATAGGGACAACGGCAAACAAGGTGTGAATTTAGAAACCGCTCGACATTATGCACAAGAGGCTGTCCGATTGGATCCGAACGTGGCGAGTTATTACAACACACTCGCACTTATTGACTTTCAGCGTGGCGATTACTCACAAGCGGAAGAAGCGATCCGAAAAGCGTTGGAACTTGAGCCGAAAAATCGCAACTACCAACAAGGACTGAAACAAATTTCTGGTAAATTAGCTGCTGAGTAAGGGATATTGCGACCGGGAGGTCCCTGCTACAGCAAAGAGTTAAAGAATAGAGGGGATTGATATGGCATACGATAGCCTTGCGGAGTTTGTGAAAGCCTTGGATCGTGCAGGCGAACTCAAACGGATTAAAACGACTGTCTCACCGGACTTAGAAATCGCTGAAATCACCGATAGGGTGAGTAAAGCAGAGGGTCCCGCGCTTCTCTTTGAAAAGGTCGAAGGCAGCGAGATGCCGCTTCTCATCAACACTTACGGTTCTTATCAGCGGATGGCGATGGCACTTGGTGTTGATGATCTCGGACAGGTTGCGTCCGAAATTGAGAGTATGATTAAATTGGACGCACCTGATACCCTCCTTGATAAAATGAAAATCTTGCGGATGCTGTCCCAACTCACAAACTTTCCACCGAAAACCGTCAAAAAAGGCGCGTGTCAAGATGTTGTCCTGACCGGTGAGGACGCGACCTTAGATGTCCTACCGCTTATCAAATGCTGGCCCCTTGATGCGGATAAATATATTACCTTACCGCAAGTTTTTACGCATAGCCTCAAAACGGGTCAACGAAATGTTGGAACTTATCGTTTACAGAAGATAAACCCGCACGCTTTAGCGATGCATTGGCAAATTCACCATGATGGTGCTTCACATCATCGAGAATATCGGCAAGCAGGGGAACAGATGCCTGTGGCAATAGCACTCGGCGGCGATCCAGCGATGTCTTACATTGGTACGGCACCGCTGCCCTCCGGCATTGATGAACTCCTATTTGCAGGATTTCTCCGCAAATCCAATGTGGAGATGGTCCCTGCCAAAACTATTGACATGCTTGTGCCTGCAGATGCGGATATCGTGATTGAAGGATATATTGAACCGGATGAGACCTGCATTGAGGGACCCTTCGGCGATCATACAGGTTTTTATTCCTTGGCGGATGAATACCCACTTCTTCACATTACGGCGATTACGCACCGTAAGAACCCCATCTACCAGACGATCATCGTTGGCAAACCGCCGATGGAGGATTGCTACATGGGCAAGGCGACTGAGCGAATTTTTATGCCGCTGATTAAGACGCAGCTGCCAGAACTTGTGGATATGAATCTACCGCTGTTCGGCGTATTCCACAATTTTGCCTTGATTTCTATTGACAAACGCTATCCGTATCATGCCAAAAAGATTATGCACAGTTTCTGGGGACTCGGGCAGCTGATGTTCAGCAAAATCATCATCGTTGTTGATAAAGACGTTGATGTTCAGAACGTCGAAGAGGTGCTTTTCTACGTCGGAAGCAATGTCGATCCGAAACGGGATGTGACGATTGTTGAGGGACCTGTGGATGTGTTGGATCATGCTTCCCCGCTTATGGGTGCCGGTTCTAAGATGGGCATTGATGCGACGACGAAGTGGGCAGAGGAAGGATACGAACGCGAGTGGCCTCAGGAAATTCAGATGTCTGATGAGGTCGTTGCGTTGGTTGATGAGAAATGGAAAAAGTACGGCTTTTGAGAGATAGAACTTAGATAGGTATCAGGGTTACAAACCCGTCCCACAATGAGAAGTTAGGAGAAAAACGATGGCAGAAACGATTTACGATGTCGCAGTCATTGGTGCGGGACCTGCTGGCACGCAAGCCGCGGTCTCAGCAAGCCATCAAATGCGGCATGTGCTTGTGCTACATTCTGGAAAGGTGAGTTTTAGTCGAGGGCGCGCGTATTGGTCGAAGTCGGTGGAAATTGAGGATGCTCCGGTCTTTCCGGGTATCATCGGACCCCATTTTGCAAAAGAACTCATGAAATGGATGGAAAGTCGTCCCGTTGTTGATTTCATGCTCGGATCGGAGAAACGGAAAACCGGAATTGACATACGCGATGGCTTGGTACAAAAACTCACGCGAAATGGCGACTACTTTGAACTCGAAGCGTCTACAAAAACACTTAAACAAAATACGTCTTTAGAGATAGCACATTTTAAATCACGTACCGTTGTGGTTGCAGCTGGATTTGACGACAAGTGGCCCGATATTGAGTTTGATCCCGGTGAGGAACGGCTCTATAAGCAGTATGCTACGGTCTTTCGCTATGCGGGTAACAAAAAAGGATGGCACGTCTGTATCCGTTGCGATGGACATCTGCATGTGAATGAACATTTAGCACTTCTTGGTGTCGGTGACTATATCTATGAGGCAGCGATCGGTGCGCAAGACTTTACAGATAAAATTACAATCCTAACGAACGGTAGACCGCACGGTATGTCCCCACCTATATTGGAACAGGTGAAGGCACGTAAAATTAATATCATTGAGACAAAGATTAAACGGCACATTGGTGAAAAAACAGACCTTTTAGGATTTGAGATGGTTGATGGAAGCGAGTTGTTTTTCCACGGTTTCCTTGTTGATGAAGGGTTAATCCCAAATACGAAGTTTCTTGACGGATGGGACTACCAAAAAGATGAGGAAGGCTTGATTGTCGCAAACGAGGATATGCAGATGCTCGACAGCAACGGGGATCCGATTCCTGGACTGTTTGCTGCAGGAGACATCATATCAGGTGAGCGGAACCTGATCGCAACGGCGTTCGCACTTGGACAGGAAGCGGGTTTGTCGGCATCAGACTCCTTGCGTCGGTGGCACTTTCCGGATTAGGAGGGATACATAGAGATAATGCAGAACGGACAAAAAGACACTGTCTACATTATTGATACACACGCTGAGATATTTCGGGCGTATTACGCGATTCGTAGTGGTTTGACAAGCAGTATCACCGGCGAAGCGACACATGCTGTGTTCGGGTTTGCCGGGACACTGATTAGAATTTTAACCGAACTTCAGGCAAAGTATGTCGTCGCTGCGATTGATACGCCGGGCGATACATTTCGCAATGAACTTTATTCGGAATACAAGGCGAATCGAGCTCCGGCACCTGACGATTTGGTGACGCAAATTCATCGCATTTTACAGTTGCTTGAGGCATTCGGTATCTTGACGCTCGGTAAACCTGAATTGGAAGCGGACGATATCATCGCCTCTGTTACACAGGCAATACTTGACAATTCAGAGACACAAGATGTCGATGTCACTATCATTTCAAGGGACAAAGACCTTGAGCAGCTGCTGCTTGGTGATCGCGTAACGATGCTTGACCTTCATAATGACAAAATTATTGATGAGCGATCGTTGAACGAAACGAAGGGCATAGAACCCTCTCAGGTCGTTGATGTGCTTGCGTTGATGGGTGATACTTCAGACAATGTACCCGGTGTTGAAAAAATCGGCTTGAAAACGGCAGCGCAATTGATTCAGCAGTACGGTTCCATTGATGGTATTTTTGAGAATATTGATGAGATTAAAGGGAAGCGTCGCGAGAATCTCGAAAAGGCGCGTTCGCAACTGGCACTCGCACAGCAGCTTGTAACCTTAAAGCGGGATGCTGTCCCGGATTTCTCTATAGAGCAGGCACGTGTCAAACCGCTGGATCTCCAGAAAATCCTTCCGCTGTTTCGAGAATTAGAACTCAAGCGTTATGAACAGGTTGTAACGGAACTCGCGGATGGAGATTCTGCCTCCGCCGCACCAACACCGACAACACGCAAAGAGCGAGTTGCAGAATTGGCGCAGAAAACAGACTCAATTTTGGACAAGGGAGACTATGAGACAGCTGAAACTGGTGACTATTCGGCAGTTGTTACGACCTCCCAACTGACAGAGCTCGTTGACACCCTTTCGGCACAGGAGATTATCAGTTTTGATACGGAAACGGATGGTTTGGAACGCGAGTCTACACTTTGCGGATTAAGTTTTTCGTGGAAACCGAACCATGGTGTTTATGTGCCAGTTCGTTCACCTCATCCTGAAGATCATTTGGATACGGAGACTGTGCTTTCAGCACTCAAACCGATTCTGGAAGATCCCAATCTACCGAAATGTGGACATAACCTGAAGTTTGATGCGGGTATTCTCATCCGGAATGGGGTTAAACTCCAAGGAGTCGTTTTTGATACGCTGCTCGCAAGCCAGTTAGTTGACGCACGAACCCCCTCCCACAATCTTGATACGCTTGCATTGCTCCATTTGAACCACAAGATGATCTCTTTTGAGGAACTCACATCGTTCCCCGACAGTGCAACCGATGTGGATGACACCGATAAAGAAGTTGAAGATCTCGGCGGGCTATTTGATACGGCAGGACAGAAAACAATTGACGAAGTTCCCTTGGAACAGGCTACAGTTTACGCTGCAGAAGATGCCGATGTCGCGCTACGACTCTATCATTTTCTTGTGCCGAAATTGGATGAGATGGGTATTACGGCATTGGTGCGCGATATAGAATCGCCGCTCGCACCTATTCTCGCTGAGATGGAGTATAATGGCATTGTTTGCGATAAGTCGGAGCTCAACCGTCAAAGCAGTGTGATTAGTGAACTCGTTGATGCTCGGCAAAAACAGATTCACGGAATCGTTGGTTATCCGTGTAACATTGATTCTCCAAAGCAACTCGCGCAAGTATTGTTTGAGGATCTTGGTTTTAAACCAGTGAAACGGACGCGAGGTGGCAACGTTTCGACGGATGTGACCGTGTTGGAGGCACTCTCTCTGAGGGAGGATATCAACGACCCAAAGACGAGCGTGCCGCGCTTAATAATTGAATACCGTCAGTTCCGTAAGTTACAAAGCACCTATCTGGCACAACTTCAGAGTGCTATCGACCCAGAGACGGAGCGTATCCACACACATCTTTATCAATTAACAACAGCGACAGGTCGTTTGAAATCCGACGGTCCGAATCTACAGAACATTCCCGTCCGAACTGAGATTGGGAGGCAATTGCGGTGTGCATTCAGAGCACCGGAGGGGCATAAGTTAATCTGCGCGGATTATTCACAAATTGAGCTGCGTATTCTTGCCCACTTTAGCGAAGATGCGCAACTAATCGAAACCTTCGCGCAGGATTTGGACATCCACACGGCAGTCGCTTCGCAGGTGTTTGAAATGCCGACGGCATCGGTTACTCGTGAACTTCGGGATAAGGCAAAGACTATTAATTTTGGCATCATTTACGGGGTATCCCCAACAGGGCTTTCACGTCGGATTAAAGGGATGAGTGTAAAGGAAGCGGCTGCTCTTATTGATGATTATAAAACACGTTTTCCAGGGATAGATCGTTTTCTGCAAGAGTGTGTCCAACAGGCATCGGATCACGGGTATGTGAGTACGCTCACTGGCAGACAGCGTGCGATTCCCGAAATATATGCCACCAACCGAAGTCGGCGCAGTCTGGGCGAACGGTTGGCAATCAATACTGTAGTGCAAGGTTCTGCTGCAGACCTGATGAAAGCGGCGATGGTACGTGTGCAGCACCGAATTGATGCGGACAGATTACCCCTAAAAATGCTGTTACAGATTCATGACGAACTGGTGCTTGAAACGCCAGAGGCACTTGCGGAGGTGCACGCCGCCATTGTCTGTGAAGAGATGGAGAATGCGATGTCGCTTCAAGTACCGCTTCGGACAGAGGCAGGAATCGGTGATAATTGGATGGTTGCAAAGTAAAATTTTTCTATACAGAAAATTAAAATTGACAAACAACAAAAGTTGTGATATAATTTATTGTAAATTTTAAGGGAAATGTGATAGCGTCCGCTGGCAAAGTTACGAGTAGTGTTTTGACAGTTCTACGGTTTGGGACCTGAAACGCTCTATTTATGAAGTGTGATGCGTCTTCCAACCAGAGATTGATGAGAGTTGATTTTTGCCAATCTTTGCAATATGGGCATTGCGTGCAATGTCCGCCTACGCTTGCTGCCAAATTTCTGCCTTTGAAAATGCTGACAGTGCTCAGTTTTCTCATTTTCCCGTATTTTTATTCCATATTCTGGTCTTTTGAAGGGTTACCGGTTCGTGTAGATGTACCGGTTGGCTTCATGATACTGGATTGGAATGTATATAATTTCCAAAAGGAGAAACGAGATGAATATCTACGTTGGCAACGTGCCTTATGCGGCCACGGAAACCGACCTCGAAGAACTCTTTGGTGAGTATGGTCCGGTTGCTACCGCTACCATTATCCGTGACCGATACGATGGTCGCTCCAAAGGGTTTGGCTTCGTTGAGATGGAAAACCAAGAGGATGGCGAGCGAGCGATAGAGGCGTTGGATGGCCAAGAAATGATGGGACGTCCGCTGAAAGTCAATCCTGCGCGTCCTCGCACAGAACGCCGCGAGCCACGTCGCTATGACGACGATGACGCGGGAATTTAGCCTATTTCCTATCGGCTTCAATGTTGTTCGATCTACATGAACTGCTGGAAGTCGGATTGAGGAATGCCGCGATAGGATAACACATATTACTTTTTGTTCTGCTGCGGCTAACAAGTTTTACCCCGGTTTTGGGATCTGTTTTATTTAAACGGGTCTTGAACCGGGGTTTACTTATTTAAATTGATAGAAAACAGACTGGGGATACCGCAATCTGTGCCGTATCCCCAAGACTTCCGTTATGTACTGAAATGGCCTAATAGTCTTTCCGTTTGAGTGCTCCCCAAGTTACTGCGATTTTCCCAGCAGGTTCTACCGCGACACCTAAGGCAGTCAGACCGTTATTCATAACGTCAGCAATATCGTTATCTGTCAAAGGAGCGTGGAAGAGAGCCACTTCGTCCATTGCCCCTGTGAACCAATTGCCGCTACCATCCCAAACACCGCATCCACCGATATTCACGTTGAAATCAGATCTGCCGTGGTTGGGCCAGTTTCCATTTACCGTTGTAGCATTTCCATCAATGTAAACCTTCGTGAATTGTCGGGTCGCAACAGCAGCGACGTGGTGCCACTCACCCGCTGGGTGTTCGTATGCATTGTTATTACTACCCGCTGTGGGTGTCCATAGTGCAACGGTAGTGGGATTAATAAAACCGAATTCCGGTGAATCGTTCTGTCCTATCAACCCGACGCGATTAGAGGTAATATTCCCCGGCTTTACCCAAGCAACGACTGTGAATTCACGTACGCCGTTGAGAAGTTTTTGATTTGTATTCACACAGTTGCCTGTGCCATCAAATCCTAAGGCACCGCCGAATCGTCCATCGACCCAAATAGGTGCGTTGACAATCGTTCCATGGTTATTGTTTCCTGAAGAGTCCATCGCTGTGGTTCCGCCGCCATCGTCGAACAACCAAATACCGACAACACTACTCTGGTCAATTGCGGCACTACTGGTGTTCACAGCAACGAGACTGATTGCCATCAATCCAAGACCGAACAGGATAATTGTTAAAGCATTAAATTTCATTTGAATCCTCTCACTTTCTTTAAAGATTTGCCGCGCTGCAACGCGGGACTATTTCATGGGCTTACTCCGCTATCTGTAAAACTATCAGCACATGTTCCTCGCGCGATGTTCCTCGCAATGTCAGAATAGGAGATAAAAACATTATGACATATTTTGCATTAAAATGCAAATTTTTTTTCTGGCACTGCTATTTTATTATTATAGTATATATCCGTAGTGATTTTTAAATCAAATTAATTCTGGAGTGTCAAACGCAATTATATCCATCCCCTGAGAAAATTGATATCATTCCACCTTTAAGATATACTTATACGGCATAAGACCTACGGTGCTTTTTTGTGGGTGCCACAGGATACAATTATAACGTGAATTTGATGTAAGAGATACGAAGTTTTGTAATGAAATCTGCAGTTACTTGGACATTGTGAGGGCGAGGTTAAATGAAGATTGTGAATTTAATTGGGAAATGCTCCTATTAATTAATTGTCTGAGTCGGGATTCATCGGATTAGTTGATTGAAAAAAACGAGGGGCAAGGCATCGATGCCTCACCTTCCGCTTAGAGGTTTACGCCAACGGCTTTACGTACCTTCGCCAAAATCGGTCTGGCGATGTCGCGTGCTTTTTCCGCACCTGTTTCGAGTATTTTATCCAATTCATCAAGATTGTCCATCAAGGCATTATATCTGTCTCGCTTGTCGGAAAAAGTTGCCTCCAGTAACTCAAACAGTTCCTCTTTCATTGCCCCGTAGGCAAGTCCACCCTCAAGATAGAGTTTCCGCTTTGCATCAACGGCATCTGCATCCGCGAGATGACGGTATATTGCGAAGATGTTGCACTCATCGGGGTCTTTCGGCTCTTCGGGTCGCTTGGAATCGGTTACAATACGCTTGACGGGTTTAAGGACTTGGTCCGGTGGTGCGAAGATTGGGATGACATTGTTATAACTTTTGCTCATCTTTCTACCATCAATTCCAGGAATCGTCATCACTTCTTTCCGAATTACGGCTTCTGGAATCGTCAAGACATCGCCATAATTTTTGTTGAAGGTAAGCGCGACATCTCGTGTAATTTCAAGATGTTGTTGTTGGTCAAGCCCAACCGGCACAAAATGTGTTCCGAAGAGTAAAATATCTGCCGCCATCAAAACGGGATAGGTAAAGAGTCCTACATTAATGTTCTTATCCTCTTCACGTCCGGCTGCAATGTTGTCGTCAACGATCGCTTTGTAGGCGTGCGAGCGGTTAAGTAAACCTTTTGTTGTGAAACAGGACAACGCCCACGCCAACTCGAACACCTCTGGAATATCGGATTGGCGATAGATAATCCCGTCGTCTGGATTTAACCCAAGCGCCAACCACGTTGCTGCTGCTTGGTAGGTGAGATCCGCCAACTGTTTTCGGTCTCTGACTGTTGTGAGGGCGTGATAATCCGGTATGAAATAAAGTGCTTGAAATTTTTCAGCGAGTTCCAACGAGGGCTTAAGCATGCCGAGATAGTTGCCGATATGCGGCGATCCTGACGGTTTAAGCCCAGTTAAAGCAATCTGTTTCAATTTTTTCCATCCTCCTTTTTGTGTCCTGATTTTATTATACCCATCTGAGGTCGGTATGTCAATTGAACTTCCGAATTACAACGGGATCTCCCCACTTTAATCCCAAACTTTCTTTGGCGTTCCCACTGTTTATGGCAATTTCTAATAACCCAGAACTTCCAATAATTGCCAGAGGCTTACCGACTCCAGATTCTGCGTAAACACGGTTGAATCGGTTAAGTCTTATACTTCCAATTCTGATTTCATAAGCGGAAATTTCTCCGGTAGACGCGCTTTCCAAACCGGCAATTGCGCTTTCTGAGATATTGGTTATCGCATTCCCAAATCTATCAATTTTGACAATTTGCCCTGTCAGTGTATTACCGGATAGCTCCGGTGCTTGAATCGGTAGTTGAACAAGCGTTTGCACCGGTGGACCGATGTCCTCAAGCGGAATACCCAAGGAGAGGTGTGCGGCGATAGGTGCGAAAATATCCCTGCCGTGGAATGTGTTACTCACTTCTGGCAGATAGTACGCTTTGTTCTGAATCTCTACTGCATTTACTGGTGGGCGTGCTTCGTTCTCAGTGCTTTGCAATAGGTAACTCAGCACGCCATTATCGGGACAGACGAAAAATGCGTTGTCCGTTTGGCAGACTATCGCACGTCGATCACTCCCGACACCCGGATCAACTACGATAACATGAATCGTTCCTCTTGGAAAGTAACTGTGGGCAGCATAAATTGAGAAAGCGGCTTCGTAGATATCTTGTGGTGGGATAGCGTGCGTGAGATCAACCACTTGCACATTCGGATTGATGCCGAGGATGACTCCCTTCATGATCCCGACATAAGTATCGCGTATACCGAAATCCGTTGTTAGCGTGATGATACGGGATGATTCGCTCATTTGATTACAGGTTTGCCTGCATCCAAGCAAAACTTTTCCGTTGTCCTGTGCCGTCGTTTTCTCTACCCTCGTATTCACAGCACCAGACCCCGTCATAGCCTGCTTCTCTCAGACATCGGATTGCCTTTGCGAGATCTATTTCGCCTTCGCCAAGTGCTTCGCCTCGGTAATCTCCACGTGATCCTCTACCGTCTTTCAGATGTGTGTGCAATGTATAGGGCGCGACGATTTCATAGTATCTGCCAACTGTTTCTAAATCGTGTCCTGCCCATCGGTAGTTCATGGTGTCCATATTCGCACCGACATATTTGGAACCGACCCGTTCAAAGAGTTCTACCTGCAAATCACCGTCGTTTGTAACGATGCCGTGGTTGTCCACTGCCAAGTAGACTTCGTCGCGTTCGGCAAATTCAAGGCATCGTTTTAGGCAGCCAGCCATCGCTTCCACCCATCGGCTTTCGGGGACAGCGTCCTTTGCAGCACCACCCTCCGTGCGAAGAACTGAGGTGCCGAGCAGTTTGGCAAGTCCTGCGATGCGCTCCATCCGTGCAACTTGGGATTGGATAGCTTCCTCTTCCAGCACGACGAAATCGTTTCCTGCGGCGAGTGCGGAGACTTGCAGCCCGTAACCTTCTACCTGTGTTCTCACGGCTTCCGCGTTTTGTTCGGGATTAGTGGTTTCCGAGTTCCACACATCGCCGATCTGGAGTTCAACGTAGCGGAACCCCGTTTCACTTGTAAATTTTAGAAAATCGTCAAGCGATTTACTTGCGTAATTGTAATGAATCAATCCAAGTTTAGACATAGATTTTATCTTTCCTTTGGCAGTCGGCCATCAGCAGTGAGTAAGTCAGAAGTCAGAATTCGGGGATCCCTCCTACTGGAAAACCATACGCATCTGCCGATATTAAAAAGACTTGCATCTTTAAAAGTTGTTGTGCTATAATACCTTTGTTGTAAAACAAGTGTCAAGCATTTTTTCACTTTACTATAGCAAGTTCTTAACTTACAAACTTCGCAGAAAAATTGAGAACCGAATCAGGATAAAGGGATAATGGAGAATTATAGTCGCTTTACGGATCCGAAATTGCCCGCCATTTATGAAAAAGTCAAAGCAGAACAACGGCTTTCCTTTGAAGAGGGCATCGCGCTTTACGAAAGCCCGGACATTACCGGTGTTGGGTTTATTGCAAATCATGCCCGTGAACGTTTAAATGGGAACGTTGCCTACTATAACATCAACCAACATATTGATTACTCGAATGTCTGTATTCTGCACGCCCGGTGCCACTTTTGTGCGTTTGCCCGAAAAAACATGCAAACGGAAGGCGCGTGGGAGATGAGTGTTGATGAATTTTTAGACAAGGCGATGTATTCTATAGAGAACGGATGTACTGAGATTCATAGTGTCGGTGGCTTGCACCCTAAACTACCTTTCGATTATTACTTGGACATCATTCGTGGACTCAAAGAACGGATGCCACAGGTACACCTCAAATTCTTCACTGCTGTTGAGATTCACCACTTCTCACGTATCTTTAAAATGTCAATAGAGGAAGTTCTAATAGCATTGCGGGAGGCGGGTTTGGATTCGTTGCCGGGCGGTGGTGCTGAGATATTTGCGGAAGAAACACGTGAAAAGATTTGCCCAGGAAAATTGAGTGCAGAAGGTTGGTTAGAGGTTCACGATATTGCGCATCGCCTCGGTATTTCCACAAACGCAACAATGCTTTATGGACATCTTGAAACAAACGAGGATAGGGTAGACCATCTGATTCGGTTGCGGGAACAACAGGATAAATCCGGCGGTTTCGTGACGTTCATTCCGCTTGCGTTTCATCCTGCGAACACCCGCATGGCGTATCTGCCATCAACGACGGGCTTGACCGATCTTCGGAACATTGCCGTCGCACGCCTGATACTTGATAACCTGCCACATATTAAAGTTTACTGGATTATGACGGGCTTGAAAACTGCACAGGTCGCACTTCGTTTCGGAGCCGATGATATTGATGGGACTGTAACCGAGGAAAAAATCACACACATGGCGGGTGCGGACACACCAGAGGCAGTTTCTGTTTCATCACTGACGCACCTCATTGAGGAAGCCGGTTTCGTGCCTGTTGAGCGCGATACGCTTTACAATGAAATTGTTCGAGAGGGGGACCGGTGGTACAGAAAAGCCGCTTAAGGGTTGGTGCGGTCTCATTTTTGAATACCAAACCGCTTATTTATCCCCTTTTGAACGAAGAAATCGAGACGGATATTGCGCTCAGTGTTGATGTACCAAGCCGCGTCGCAACATGCTTAAGTGAAGGTAAACTTGATGTCGGGTTAATCCCGATTATCGAATATTTTCGTGCGAAGCCTTCGGGTACGAATTTCTGCATTCTACCAAATATATCAATTGCATCGCACGGAAGTGTCAAAAGTATCCAACTGTTCAGTCGCGTACCGATTCGCGAAATTCGACGCATCGCACTTGATACGAGTTCCCGTACCTCCGTTGCCTTACTAAAAATCTTACTCGCTGAAAAATATGGGGTTTCACCAGCGTTTACAACGTGCGCGCCGACAGTAATTCCAAGCACAGCACTTCAAAACCGTCAGTATCCGCCTTTTGAGGCGGTCCTCCTGATTGGGGATCCAGCCCTCAGGCACCTCGGTTCAACAGAATATAGTGTTGACCTCGGCGAGGCGTGGTATAAGTTAACAGGATTGCCGTTCGTTTATGCGTGTTGGGTAGCAAGAAAAGAAGCACATCTTGGCAACTTACCGCAAGTACTCCTTCAATCGAAAACGTGTGGTATCGCACAAATCCCGGAAATCGCGCAAATTGAGGCACAGAAACTCGGTCTACCTGAAACGCTCTGCCTCGACTATTTGCAAAATCGGATCAAATATGATCTTGACGAACCTGCAATCGCTGGCATTGAACTCTTTTATAAGTATGCTGTGAAGAATAACCTCGCGCCGACATGCCGTTCATTAACTTTTGCATCCAGTTGAAAGAGGCGGGAAATGGAAACCGTTGAAAAATCCACTAACGGTACTGAATTTGTAAAACAGTTTGAGGACTATCTCAAAAGTTGTGGACTTCGTCTGACCCAAAAACGATTGGATGTCTTAGACCAAGTTTTCGATTATCCGGGTCATTTTCAAACGGAAGACCTTTTGGTTCAGATGCGCCGCAACGGTTACCGCGTGTCCCGCCCGACGATCTATCGGACCTTGCCGCTGCTGGTGAGAAGTGGGTTATTGACAGAATTTATTGATGCACAGAAGAACACTCGCTACGAGAGTATCCATTCGCTCCGAGAACATGCACATCTCATCTGTCTACGGTGTAATCAGATTGTTGAGTTTAAAGAGCCGGGGATTGATGCCTTACAAAAGGCGGTGTGTGAAGCACACGACTTTAAAGCCGTGCGCTTCCGTAATGAGATCATCGGTTATTGTGCTGAGTGCCAAGCAGAATTAGAACCAAAAACACCTGATGAAAAGGACGAAACTACTGTTTAAGCCGTGCCCACGTTGTGGTAAGCAGCCCTTCGGGATTAACGTCCGTAAGTCCGCTGGAAGCATTTTCGTAGTCTTCGTTTGTAGGCTCATAATCTAAGTCGCTTGACCAGCAGATAACGTCTAACTGGACCTGGTTTGAGCTCTGCCGTGTCCATATCATCATGACGTTTTCACCGTCTTGTAATTTGTTGACCGTGCCACCGTCACTTCCGAAATCACCCGTCCGTAACCATGTCCATTCAGGGGCGTTCTCTTCCATGATGATGTGATCAGGACGAACAAAAGCGGGTTTGTCCGTTGGAATTTCATCACCATCATCGCCCAAAACCCACAACCAATCCGAGTGGTTGCTCGGATTAATGACGCGCACGATAAACCGCCAGTCCCCTGCTTTTCCATCAGCGGCACTGATGTCGAACCTGTAGAGTATCCAACCTTGTCCACCGGCGTTGGTGATGATATCTCCGAAGGCACCTTCCGTGGGATCAAGTGCACCTTCACCCTTGCCTAATTTATAGACATCCTCGGAGTCCCTTTCATCAAAGGCTTCTGCCTCAAACCAAATTTGTTCGCCACTCCCGTATTTAGAAACTCTAAAGTCTTCTACGGCAAAGCCCGTAAACGGTTGTATCAATAGGAAACAGAAAACGAAGCCGAAGGTTAATTGACATCTTTGAAGCATAATAATTCTCCTTCATCGTATTTTTCTGCTATTTTGAAGCAGTTACTGCTTAAGCCGACTCCACGTTGTGGTTAGCAAACCATCCGGATGCACCGGTAAGGTTTTTTCCTCCGCTTTCTCGTAGTCTTCATCGGTAGGTTGATACTCTAAGTCACTGGACCAGCAGAAAACGTCGTACTGTACCTGAAGAGAACTTTGCCGTGTCCATATCATCATAACGTTCTCACCGTCTTGTAGTTCATTAATCGTGCCAGCATCCTGTCCGAAATCTCCTGTTTTCTTCCATGTCCATTCGGGAACATTTTCTTCAAAGATAATATCAGCAGGACGAGCAAAGGCAGGTTCCGCATCTGGGATCTTATCACCATCGTCGCCCAAAACCCATAGCCAATCCGAATGGTTGCTTGGATTAATAACGCGCCCGATAAAACGCCATTCTCCGGCTTTCCCGCCAGCACGACTGATGTCGAACCTGTAAAGTATCCAACCTTTTTTCCCAGCACCGGCGTTGGTGATGATATCCCCAAACGCACCGTCGGCAGGGTCTACAGCCTTTTCGCCTTTGCCCAATTTATAAACATCCTCGGAATCCCTCTCATCAAAGGCTTCTGCCTCAAACCAAATTTGTTCACCTTTTCCGTTTTCCGAGACTTTGAATTCTTCCACGGCAAAGCCTGTAAACGGTTGGACCAGTAGAAGACCAAGGGCTAAACTGAGCGTTAATTGAACTCTCTGAAGCATTGTGAATTCTCCTTCGCCTTAGTTTGAACTATAGCAGGTTTTGCAATTACTTGGACACTATAGAAGTGGCAAAGTTTCCTAATCTTGATAGGGGTAGACGCGGATGAAAGGTGAACTGCCCCACTACAAACTCGGAAACTTCATCTATCTTAAAAACAACTCGTGGTTCACCGAGATGTCTGCATATTTTGATAATTTACCATAGTTTAAACGAATTCGGTTAAAATTGTAAACTTAAAAACTTGACAATCGTTTGGAAATATTGTATAATTGCAAAAATAGGTTTTCTTCTGCAATGTGGGAAACGTCGGATGTATACACCACAGGTAACCGAACATTATGAAAATCCGCGCAATGTCGGGTCTATCGTAGATGCTGATGGCTCTGCCACTGTCGGTTCTCCTGCCAGTGGCGAGATGCTTAAACTAACACTCAAGATAGCCGACGACACGATTGTTGCGGCGAAGTTTCGAGCATTCGGATGCCCTACCGCTATCGCGAGCGCATCTGTCCTCACTGAATTGGTTACGGGAATATATATCCCGGAAGCAGAAGAAATTACAGCGGCACAACTCTCTGAAGCGTTAGGAGGGCTGCCGCAAGATAAACAGCGTTACGCCAACGCTGCTGAAAAAGTCCTAAAAACGGCAATTGCTGATTTTCTGTCTAAGAAGGAGATGCAAGCACCATGATTAATGTCACAGAATCTGCCGCACAAAAAGCAATTACACTTATTAGTAATAGTGAAACCTCAGCTGAATCCGAACTCGGCTTGCGGATGCAGGTTGTCGGCGGTGGATGCTCCGGGTTCCAATATAACCTCGAATTTGGTGCCGCGAAGGATACCGACAAAGTGTTTGATTTTCACGGCTTAAAGGTTTTCATTGATCCGCGCAGTACGCTCTATCTTGCAGGTTCCGTACTCGACTATAACGACGGGTTGATGGATTCAGGTTTTAAAATAACAAACCCGAATGCTACAAACACGTGCGGTTGTGGTGAGTCGTTTAGCGTTTAACAATTTCCGTCTGTTCGGTACGCTCACTTTGCAAGCACCTCTGTAAAAAAGATAACCGTTTTAAAACATAGAGTTTTATATAAGCGCGCCCAGTGAGGCGCGCTTTTTGGTGAATTGGGTTTCCTTTCGTTGGATACTACACCCACGAAGATTTTAACTCGTGTACTTTCAGTGATACTAAAGTCGCTGCGCTTCCCTCCGCGTAGATTCCGATGTCCGCATTGTCCAAATCTGGGAGGAAATAAGAAGTCATAGAGAGTTCCCCGTCGTTACCGAATGCCTCAATAGAGATACGGTCAACCAGAATTTGCAAACGGATTTTCCCATCTTGTGGCGCCAGGGGTCCACTTCTTTCTAAGAATGTCAATTGTTGCGATGCGACATCGTAACGGATATCCTGCCCACGAATCTTGAAACCAACAGCGGCAGCATCATTCAGGGCTATTTCAGCTCGTATATCAAACAACTCACCTGTCAATCCTGCAAGCGGATCTTCATCTGGTTCAAGCGGCAGGTCGCTCCACGCATGCGTGTACGCGTGGATGTTTTCGATTTCTGCGACCGGTTCTCGATGTAGACGGATGCCTTCCGAAGTTGTCCGAAGGGTTAGCTTGCACGGGAAACTCATCTGTTGGTTAAAGGGCATGTCCGGTGGGTTACTGCCGCTCATCCAAGCGATTTGAATACGTCTTCCATCGAATTCTGGTACATCACTCCATGTTTGCGCTGCATAGAAGTTGGCACCGTAGTCAGCTTGTTGTGCGTCCCCCTCCGGCGTAAAGGTCGTTCCATCAAAGTTACCGACGTAATATTTTCCCGCCGCGCCCCAGAAAACCCATTTGGTATTGTCGGGATCATCGTTAACGGGAAGCTCAAAGATGTCAGGGCATTCGGTGTCTGGAATCTGTAGGTCGGATAACCTTGTCCATTCCTTAAGGTTTGTTGAACCGAATAGCGCATAGTCATTTTGGTCGAGATAGAGAGCCATCACCCATTTCTGCGTAGGTTCATGCCAGATAACCTTGGGATCGCGGTTACTCCCGACGATATGCTCAATCACAGGGTTCCCCTCGTATTTTATCCAACTCCGTCCACGGTCGTTGCTGTAGGCAATGCTTTGCGTAAACGGCACCTGCTCCGGTGCATGGCTGCCAGCAGATGTGTAGAAGTTGACGAGTACCGACTCGTCACTGGTCTGGAAACCACCGGTGTTTTTCCAGTCCACGACACCTGAACCGGAGAAGATGGTGCCGAGTTCATCTGGATGGATGGCGTGTGGAAGTTGCTTCCAGTGGACGAGGTCTGTGCTGACAGCGTGTCCCCAAGTCATGTTGCCCCAATTGATGCCCGATGGATTGTGTTGAAAGAAGAGATGAAACTCGCCTTTGTAATGGATTAAGCCGTTTGGGTCATTCGTCCAATTGGTTTTCGGCGTAAAGTGGAACTGTGGGCGGTATGATTCCTGATAAGCCGTTTGAATCATTAAACTGTTTCCTTTCGATTTTATCGATTTTAAGCGTTGCAAAGAGATACACGCTATTGCTTCTATTTTGCTGACTATTCTATGTAGATTTTTTATTTTGTCAAGGTTGCGCTTTTATTCTTTAAGGCTATTTCGTTTTCAGTTTTTAGACATTTTAAGTGAGGGGTCGCTCCTACAGAAAGACAGCAACCAGTCAGCAGTCGGGAATCGGAATTCCCTCCTACTGCGGAGTTTGTTATCCTGTTGGCGAAGGTGCATCCGAAAATGTGTATAAACGGTAAAACAGGATACTCCTGTTTATTCAGCAATTTTCTGTAAATGCATGCTAAATTGAGCGTTTTAGGCAAAATTACGCAACCGTTTTGACCGAAATACGCGTCATTATATATTGAGGTAAGGACTCAAATGTTAGTGAGGGAATTGAAAAATGGAAACTCTTAATACCTATAAAGAATCAACAACTAAAAAAATCGCCCTCAATCTTGATGGCGACGCAGAAGTGTCTGTGAAAGGTTTCATCGCTCCGATTGAGAACACCCTATCCAATTTTCATGTCGAGTGGGAGGCGTTAGCGAATCTACGCGTCACTGAACCAGAAAAACGCTATCCAGTATCTGTTTTTCGAGCATTTCTTCCGAACAAGCCTGTTTCGGTAGGCGACCTTTGGCAGATAGAAGAAGCCAGCGTCCTTGAATTGCTCCAGCAACTTCATCCCAATCCGAATTTGGATATGCATATCAATTCCGGGGATTCTTGTGGATTGTGGGCATGTCTGCGCGCTTACAACGATCAGTTTGCCGAGATCGTTTTTCGGATTCATGCGGAGTTCAAGTTAGAAGGGGGTTGGTTTACACCGTCGCAGTTTACGGGTACTTTCGTTATTGATCGGATTGAACAACGTGTTATGTTTTTTGAGATGTATGTTCCTAAAGGCACTGTGAATTTCGATCTCAACTGGACGAGTGCTGATGCTGGCTTCTGCTCGCAGATGGAACTCCGTGCTGGGACACAGGATATTATTCGAGAGATTGAATTCACAGAAGCCATCACCTATGAGGCAGCGAAGCACTCCTTAATACTGCGTTTCTACGAATTCGCGCGGATTAACTGGGTGCCACCGACTCAGGTGTTAGAGATGGCACAAGCACAACAGAAGCCAATTCATGCTATATCCATAGATGGACCCTTGGCAGATGAGTCGTGCTGAGGGAGCGGAAAAGGCTTGAGAGCAGTTGCTCTCTCTGATGAACAGAATATAGCGTTCTTGAACGAGAATTTTATCAACACTTGGGTATCGAATGTTGAATTAAGGCGGACCCCAAGGAAGCAAGCCTTCATGACACGGCGGTTTCAAGATGAATCCAAGACTTTTGACAGAAGCTATCCCTTGGCACAGGCTATCATGAAGGGGTGGAATGAGCATTCACCCGTAGATTGTTTGATTCTCTCGCCGGAACTTGAGTTGATGGGCAGCATGCCTGTTAACGACTTCTTCGATACTGAATTGGAACGACTTGGGGACGAGGAGGCGTATCTTTTCTTTCTTGAAGCGTCGTTAGCAGGGAAACAGCCCGGATTGGATGGTAGCACTTTGGAGCCTCAGCCAACAACTGATTGGAATGTTTTTTTCAATTCAGGGACTGTTGTGAACAGTTTGAAAATTGCACTCACCCATGAGCGTCCTGAACAAGAGGTATTGAACATTTTCCGGACACCAGAATCTGGCTATCAAGATTATACTGTCATTGAAATTGATACAACGGCATTTAAAGATGGCGGCATGCTCATTATTGATATATCAGTAGGAGGTGCTGAACCTGCGGGGTCGTTTGATTTATACAGTGGGGATAGCGAATTACCCACAGAAGGTGTGCCTCAGGACGCACTCGGTTCGGCATGGGGTATTCCGCCCTGTAAAAAGGGAATTATCAGGTATCCTTTCGAGCGAGGTGGGTTCTTTAAGTTGGGTGCTACTGGTGATTGGTTCAGTGAGAAGGGGAGTATCAACGCTTTTCTCGCTAAAGTTTCCGTGAAATCTGAAACGGAATAGCTGTGGATATGGAGGTAAAGAGTGATAAACCTTTGTAATGTACTAAATAGTTCGGCGAGCCTACAGGTACACGCGCATTGGGATCCTATTGCGGATTCTACGTTTAATATGCACAAAGACTCACCAGAACTCACTGAGTTATTTGACCTGTCTCCAAATCAGCCTGTCAAGGAATACGGGATAGATGTTTTCAATGCGTTCCTTCCACCATCAACTGTAGCGGTAGGAGATGTCTGGGAACTTGATCCGAACAGGCTTATTTCCTTCCTTCATCAGTTTCATCTTGATGCAACCACAGCCGTATATCACGGAGCGGAAGGGGCGTTCGCATGCTTACGTGCGTTTTCATCGGATTACGCTGAGGTCGCTTTCCGAATTCATGCTGATTTCACGCTGGAGAGTGCTGCCTATAAGGCGTGGCAAGACAAAAACTCGTCGGAGGACGATGATAATAAATCCCGTTTTGTCCCTTCTCATTTTGTTGGACGGTTGTTAATCAATCTGAAAAAAGGGACGGTTCGGACATTTTCGCTCCATCTCCCTCCACGCAATAGTAACGTTATCATCAGTGCCTTCGGTGGTATTGACATGGTATTTGTGCCGCGTATGGAACTCCTCACTACGGACGAGACGGATCAGAACGGAATCGCGTGGGACGCTGCTATCACAATGGAAGAGGCACACCGCGCCTTGGAATTGAAATTCTACAAATTCTCGGAGATTAACTGGTTGCCGATTGATGCGGCAGTTACACAGGCGAAAGAAACCAATCGTCCGATCCATGCGATTCATGTCTGGGGGTGCTTAGACAATGAATCGTGCTGAGCGAACGGCAAGTATTTGAGGGTGGGTCCGCTCTCTGATCCAGAGGTGATAAGAACGCTCAACGAAAAGTTTGTCAATACGTGGGTACTCCTCCGAGAATTACCGGAACTGATAGGCGGTGCGAAAGGGGAGGCGGTCAGCCTTGTCGCTAAAGAGATGAAACGTCACTACACGGACTCTGTGGATATTCTGGTCCTGACTCCCGATGCGGAAGTTATCATGCATCAGCCGGAGATGGCACTGCCTTACAAGAATCAGGCGCAAGCGTATCTATCGGTGTTACAGCATGCTGCAGATGTGTTTGAAGGGAGACGTATTCGTGTTGGGCAAGGGTCAAAATTAGATGGAAATCCAATCAGTTTGGGTACAGAATTGATGGAGGTGCTGCAGGTTTTTCGCGCTTCTGGCACCGATACTCCGGATTACACGGTCGTTGAAATTGATACGACACCATTTGAACGCGGCGGGATACTCCACATTGAGATACAAGTCGGAACAGGTGAGGCAGCAGGGACGTTTGAGTTGTTTGATGCCGATACCGAAATTCCTACATCAAACGATGCGGATAAAGCACTGGAAGGTGCATGGGACGTTTCGCCCGGTGGTATAGGACATATCTTCCATGATTTTAGCAGGGGTCGGCGTTTTAAGTTGGTCGCTACGGGTTCGGACAATCAGACAAACTGCACCAATGCTTTTCTGGCGCGTGTTTCTATCGTCCCTCCATTTGAAAAATAGAATATATTGTCTTAGCCTACCTGTCAACGTCGGACTGCCTATCCACGTTCTATTAAACAAGCATGAGTTCGACGTTGATTTTCAACATTTACCTCCGTTTTTATTCTCAAACCCACAAAGTACATACCAAATTGGTAATTTTGTGTCCGATTTCTCCGATTTTTTGAAAATTAGGCAACCGTTTTGTCTGTCACCCGCGTCACTATATATCAAGATGAGAACCTACGCGAGCAGCAACTTTTTGTAGAGAAGATGTTTGCAAAGTGTATTCCAATAAATTTTTATTGTAAGGAGATTTGAAAATGAAAATCTTAACGATTGGACTGGTCATTCTGGTAATAATGAGTGGACAACTAAACGCCGACGACCCCTCAACAACAAACAACAAAATAACACTGAAACTTGATGACACTTCAGAGGTGTCTGTCAAAGGCTTCATTGCTCCGATCGGAGATACGATGTCCGATTCTTTCTTTAAGGAATGGAACAATTTGATGAACCTGCGGGTTGCTGAACCAGAGAAAAGGTACCCGACATCGATTTTTCGTGCTTTTCTTCCAGATAAATCGGTTTCAGTCGGTGACCTCTGGCAGATTGATAAGGAGGGTGCATTGAAATTGCTGAAGCAGCTGCACCCCAATCCAAGCCTGGACATGCACATCAATATGGGAGATTCTCGTGGTCTGTGGGCATGCCTACGCGCTTACAACGATGAATTTGCCGACATTGTATTTCGTATCCATGCAGAGTTTGTCTTAGAAGATGGTTGGTTCACACCTTCTCAGTTTGCTGGACATCTGATTATTGATCAAGTTAAAGAAAGCGTTGCATTTTTCAAGATGCACGTCCCCGAAGGTCCGGTAAATTATGATGTCAATTGGAAAAGGTTTGGCGAGCGCAGGATAACAGCAGCTGGTTTTTGCTCGCAAATGGAACTCCGTGCTGGGACGCAAGATTTGCTCGGAAACGTTAAATTCACGGAATCCATTACCCAAGAAGCTGCCGAAGACGCACTGATACGAAACTTTTACAAAGCGCAGCAAATCAATTGGGTGCCCCCGGATCAGGTGTTGGGAATGGTGCAAGCACAGCAGAAGCCGATTCATGTTATCTCCATAGATGGACCTTTGACCGATGAGTCGTGCTGAGGAAGCGGGAAAACTCTGAGGGCAGTTGTCCTCTCCGACAATCGAAACATAGCATTCTTGAATGAAAATTTCATCAATACCTGGGTATCAAATGTGGAATTAGAGCGCACGCCGAATAAGCAAGCCTTCATGGCAATGCGCCGTCAGCACGGGTTTAAGCCGTTTGACAAAACGCACCCGTTGGCACAGGCAATCATGAAAGGGTGGAAGAAACGTTCACCGGTGGATATTTTGGTTATTTCACCGGAGCTTAAACTGATGGGTAAGCAACCTCTCAATGAACTTTTTTCGAGTGGTGATATCGTACAGAATTACTTGGCATTTCTCCAAGATTCCTTAGCAGGAAAGCTCCCTGGGTTCAGTGAAGACTCTTCCCAACCTTTATCAGAACCTGATTCAAAGGCTTTTTCTGAATTAGATGCTGCTATGTCAAAAGATTTGAAAGTTATACTCACGAGTGAAAAACCTAAGCGGGAAGTTCTGAATATTTTTCGGACCCCAAAACGAGGTTATCAAGATTATACTGTTATTGAAATTGACACGACAGCGTTTGAAGAGGGTGGTCTGCTTGTTATTGATATATCAGTAGGAAGTGCTGAACCTGCGGGGTCGTTTGATCTTTATGATGGTGATGCTGAACTTCCCACAGAAGGTATGCCTCACGGGGTGCTTGCCTCTGCATGGGATGTGCCTCCCGATAAAAGAGGAACAATTAAGTATCGTTTCGACCGCGGCAAGGTTTTTAAGTTAGGGGGGACTGGCAGTTGGTCCAGTGAGGAAGGGAGTACCAACGCTTTTCTAGCTACAATTTCAGTAGAAGCTGAGGTTGGAAAAAAAGGATCAAATTGACACACAGGTTTTGTATATTCAATACAACCCTACTTTTAACCGCGTTCTTTCTCTATGCTACATTTTCTTTCGTGAAATTAGGCAACCGTTTTGTCTGCCACCCGCGTCACTATATTAAGGTCAGAATCTAAGCGAACAGAGCTCTCTGTAGACGGATGTTTACGTAAAGTATTTTCTATAATTCAGTATAGGGAAAATAAAAGATCAAAATTTATCCATAGTCGGGAGTATCCTATGACGCGCAAGTCTATTTTTCTTTCTTCAATGAATTGGGGTTATACCAAGTTTACAATATTAAGTTACGCTGTCACTGTGTTACTTGTGTTCAGTAGCAGTGCTATCGTATGGGCGGAAGCCCCAACAACAGCGAAAGTCGCGTTCATGTCAAAGCGGGATGGTAATCCCGAAATCTATATAATGAACCCTGATGGGAGTGACCAAGTCAATTTGACCCAGCATCCCGCAGCCGATTATCATCCAGCGTGGTCGCCAAACGGGAAACAGATTCTATTCAGTTCAGATCGAGACGGAATCTTCGATTTGTATCTTATGGATGCCGATGGCACAAATGTGCGGAAGGTGTTCGCAAGCAGCAAATATAGATGGGAGCCTGCTTGGGCACCCGATGGCAAACGAATTGCCTATGCCCAAGGAGATCCAGGAAAGGCAAAATTACAAGCTGGGATGCGATTTGTCCCTGCGGCTGACCTCACGCTCTGCGTCGCGCATTTAAACGGAGACTCTGTTGAAGAATTGACAGATGGATTTACGCCAAGTTGGTCTCCTGATGGGCGCGAGATAGCCTTTGTGGTGGGTGGGCGTGAAAGCACACCATTGGGTATTTTTGATCTACAGAGACGCACCCGAAAGATACTCCCTTTAAAAGAGATGCCGTGGATATTCCATCCAAGCTGGTCCCCACAAGGCGACAAGATTGTCTTTACGAAACCTGATGGAGCGGCGTTTAATGAACAGGGTTTTCTTGTGTCTAGGAAGGGGACAATCTACACTGTGGATAGCGATGACAAAGGACTTCATCAGATTACCGATGAACATTCCTCCTATAACCCTACTTGGTCTCCAGATGGCAACGAACTCATTTACAACGCTCGGGTGGGCGTTTTTTCACAACTCTTCAAAACGGACCTGAACGGCGGTACCCCAACGCAACTGACACACGAAGGCAGTAATTCAAGTCCAGATTGGTTTAATCCAACATTAAGCGTTTCACCTTCGGTACAATTATCAACGACGATGTGGGGAGAAATCAAAGCAGATTAAGATAACTATAAGGAGATTAAAAATGAAAATCTTAACAATTGGACTGCTCATTCTGGTAGTGATCGGTGGACAACTGAATGCTGATGACCATTCGGCAGCTAACAAAAAAATTACACTTAGTCTTGATGGCACTTCAGAGGTGTCTGTCAAAGGGTTCATTGCCCCGATCGGAGATGCCGTTTCCAATTCTGGTAAGAACTGGGATGCCTTGACAAATATGCGAGTTGTTGAACCGGAAAAGCAATATCCGGTATTGGTCTTTCATGCTTTCCTGCCAGATAAACCGGTTTCAGTTGGTGAAATCTGGAAGGTCGAGCAAGATGGGGCACTGGAGTTGCTGCGGCAGCTGCACCCTAATCCAAGTTTAAATATGCATATTAACGTTGGAGATTCTTATGGGCTGTGGGCATGTTTACGTGCTTACAATGATGAATTTGCCGATATTGTGTTTCGCATCCATGCAGAATTTGTCTTTAAGGATGGCTGGTTCACACCCTCCCAGTTTGCCGGGCATCTTGTGATCAATCGCGTTAAAGAAAGCGTCGCATTTTTCGTGATGCGTGTCCCAGATGGTCCGGTAAACTTTGATTTTAATCGGACAACATCCCATGGACGCACAGCAGGTGCGGGCTTTTGTTCGCAAGTGGAACTCCGTTCTGGATTGCAAGATACGCTGGAAAATGTTGAATTTGGAACATCTATTACCCAAGAAGCTGCTGAACATACTTTAGCACTGCGCTTCTACAAATCGCAGGAAATTAATTGGGTGCCGCCGGACGAGGTCTTGGAAATCGTGCAAGCACAACAGAAACCGATTCACGCTATTTCTATAGACGGACCCTTGATGGATGAATCCTGCTGAGGGAGCGGCAAAACTATGAGGGCAGTTGTCCTCTCAAACGACCGTATCATCAAATTCTTGAACGAAAATTTCATCAATACTTGGGTGTCGAATGTCGAATTAGAGCGCACACCTTTTAAGCAGGAATTCATGGCACTGAGACGGCAGCAAGGATTCAAGCCGTTTGACAAAACGCATCCTTTAGCACAGGCAATTATGAAAGGTTGGAAGAAGCATTCACCCTCGGATTCTTTGATTCTCTCACCGGATCTTGAGTTGATGGGCAGACAGCCCGTCAATGAGCTTTCTGGAGACTGGGCAGGGGGCTACCTTACATTTCTCAAGGAATCGTTAGCAGGAAAACTTGCAGGATTCGCGGAGGAGACCCCGGAACCACAATCAACGGGTAGTGGTGGGTCCCATAACTCAGATGCTGTTCCTATTGGTGGTTTGAATGTTGTACTCACCCCCCAGAAGCTTGAACAGGAAAGCCTCAGCATTTTTCGGACCCCAAAACGAGGTTATCAAGATTATACTGTCGTTGAAATTGATACGACAGCGTTTAAAGATGGTGGTGTGCTTACGATTGATATATCAGTAGGGAGTGCTGAACCTGCGGGGTCATTTGATCTTTATGCTGGTGATACTGAACTCCCCACAGAAGGTATGCCTCACGGGGCGCTTGCCTCTGCATGGGATGTGCCTTCCGGTGAAACGGGAACAATCAAGTATCGTTTCAACCGGGGGAAAGTTTTTAAGTTGGGCGGTACTGGCAGTTGGTTCAGTGAAGAAGGGAGTATCAACGCTTTTTTGGCAAAAATCTCTGTTGAACCGGATCAGAAACCAGAACCGAAAAAAGTGTCATCGGCGCGTTCAGAGCAATCTGCGGAAGATGTGATGAACACTTTCGTGGAAGCATTTAAGAATCTTGATTCGGAGATAATAAACTCAATGCTAACAGGGGATGCCAGAGAAGAATTTGACATGGATACTGAAAACCTGACAGAGGATATGCGTACTCAGTTCAGTCAAATATTGCGTCACATGGAGATTTTGAGCAGCGAATATGTGGGTGATGAATTTCACTTCCGATTGAGAGTGCCTGGTTCAAATCCGCCAGAAGTATCTGTTAAGATGCGAAAAGTAGAGGGTATCTGGCTCATTTATGATGCCAAGTGATTTAAATTGCGGTGCGTGGAACGATATGTATAAGCAGGTTGGACGTAAGGTCTATGGATTTTCGTCCAACCTTGCAGATCCACTATCATTCTTAGGGATTCTCCAAGTTTAATTCTTCGGAGGTAAACGAGACTGCGCAACTACCTCAAGGAAAATGACATCCACTGGCGGCAAATTTTCAGCGGACAAAAATGGAAAAGTCCTCTCGTCCAACAGTATCATATTCGTTCCATTCCCGCACCGTGGCTTATTGATAGAGATGGCACACTCATCTCACGCGAAGCCAGAGGGATGAAGTTAGAACGACTTGTAATAGAAGCACTCAAGGATAAGACCGCGAATGAATAGCCGAAATTGACAAAGGGGAACAAAATGAAACGGTTTTTGATACTTTTTCTGGCAGTTAGCGTAATGCTAAGTTTCATAGCAATCTCATTAGAAAGCATACCTGTCCAAGAATTTCCAGAACATTCCGGGAACATCAAAATCTTTCTTGACATTGCAGGGGACGAAGAACTTAAACCTTTAGTAGAGGAACATTTTCTTCAAGCCTTTAGTAGAGCCGAAAATATAAGTGTTGTTTTGGAGATTGAAAAAGGTGTATCCTATGTGGTATCCATCGTTCTCGTTGAAGCACGAGTTGGAGAAGATCGGCGAAAAACCGGTAATATTGTTGCCTGTGTTCAGTATATTGATTATTTTGATAACAGTATTCTCAAACCGGATGTTGCTGTGTCAAATTGGCAACGCGTTAACGATCTCACAGTAAACCTGATTGAACATTCTCAAGCAGGTTTGCACCTATTTCCTAAGAATGATTTAGGAAACGTGGCAAGCGGTGTCGTTGCTAAATTTCAGAAACTATTTTTGGAAGCGCGTGAATAGTCAAGTCCCGTAGATGCGGGGAACGCTCAATACTATCTCATAAGAAATTTGAAAAGGAGAATACTGAAATGAAAGTAATTTTGACTGTGGCGATGATCCTGAGTTTACTAATGGCTTCTGCGAATGCAGATACACCGGTGGAAAAGCCAAGTGAAGATCTCACCGAGGCACAGAGCCAGAAAAACATTGAAATCTGCACACAAAATTTGGTTACGATTGGCAAGGCTGTTGAAGCCTATAAGAAAGAACACATAGATGAAGAACGACGATGTTGAACTGATTCAGGACAGTCTCATAGGCGATGAAAACGCGTTTGCTACTTTGGTAAGGAAATACCAAAAGCATGTCCACGCGCTTGCGTGGCGGAAGATAGGCGATTTCCACATCGCTGAAGAGGTTACACAGGACACCTTTTTGCAAGTCTATAAAAAACTGGCAACACTAAAGGATCCGCATCGTTTTGCGGGGTGGCTTTATAGAATTGCTTCACGCCAATGCCAGGCGTGGCTGAGAAAGAAACGGATGCAGACCCAATCGTTTGAAGACACAGACCCCGAACTGATAGAAAAGATGACCTACTCTCAATATATCGCCGAGGAGCAGGAAAAAGCTGCGACCGACGCGCAGCGCGACATCGTCCAAAGATTGCTCGCCCGGCTACGGGAGAGTGAACGTACCGTCGTCACACTCCACTACTTCGGAGAAATGACCGTTGAAGAGATTAGTCAGTTTTTAGGTGTGTCGGCGAGTACGATTAAAAGTCGGCTCCGTCGCGCGCGACACCGCTTAAAGAAATCGGAACCCATGATCCGAGAGGCACTGGAAGGGTTCCAAATTAGGGCGAATCTCACCGAAAATATCATGCAAGAGATTTCCCGTATGAATCCTACACCGCCTTCTTTTGGTAAACCATTTATACCGTGGGCGATTGCGGCTTCAACGCTTGTCCTCGTTGTGATGGCATTTGGAGCCAGCAATCAGTACCTAACACGTTTCCAACAGCCTTACAATTTTGATGCGCCATCGGAGATGACGATAGAACTCATCGACACACCTATTGTCTTGGATCTCACGTCGAAACCGGATGTGCGGACGCAACTCGGGAAGTCTATGGAAACCCCCAGTAAAAGCAGTGGACTTGCCCCGAACACAGATCAACCGGAATATGTGCCAAGGTTTCTTTCAGCACAGGCGAAGGAGGTTGTCCTCAACGATGAAGAGCCTTCGCAGCAGGTCTTGAGCATTTTGCGAACACCGGCGGCAGGCACGCAAGATTACACCGTCGTTGAAATCGACGCGACAGCGTTTAAAGATGGTGGTGTACTCACGATTGATCTTTGGATTGGGAGCGCAGAGGCTGCTGGTGCGTTTATTCTGTTCGCGAGCGACATCGAATTTTCCACGGACGGTATGCCTGAAGTTGTACTCACCTCGGCATCAGGGATCATCCCCGGTAAAGCGGGGAGGATCACGCACCGTTTTGACGGAGGCACACGCTTTAAGTTAGGTGCTACCGGTAATTCGTTCAGTGGAGAAGAAAAGGTCAATTCTTTTCTCGCAAAAATCTCTGTGGACGCTGAGTAAAAAAGATAGAAAAATGACGAAAATTGTAAATGGTCTCTTACACCCGTTACCGAATCTCTCATTAGATTTATTGCAAATTAATCTACCCAATTATCAGTTTTTTTGTCCCACCATTTTCTCTCCACTGATCTCACCAAAAGGTAAACTTTCCTGTACATCCTGCCTTATTTATGGTAAACTATGAAAATATCGTAAAATCTACAATTAATTAGACATTGCAGAAAGGCGAAAAGACTACGAAGAAACACCCCAGCAAAAATACCCTCACCAGCGGCGGTGAGGTGTTTGTTCCCTGACGAATTGTAAACATATTTTTGGATTTTACTATAAAGGCATTCCATTTATCCATTTTTTTTCAGAATTATGCACCCTTTTTATTCCTAAACATCGTCACTGTAGGGTAGTCGGGTCAGAATTATGTTCCGATTTACTGATTCGGAAATTCACATTCTGCCTGTGGTATAATATATTTTCAGAATTATGCACCCTTTCCATTCCTAAGCAGCGTCACTATAGGGTGATTGAAGGTGATTCTTAGAATGAAGCGGCGGGTCTGTATACGGCGTGGAACGATTTCATCATACCTGCCTGAACGAACCGCAAGGAAATTAAAAAAATGAAAAACAATGATGTTCAACTCATTCAGCAGATTCTTGATGGTGATGATAATGCTTTCAGTGAACTTGTGAAAAAATATGAAAAGCCGGTTCACGCACTTGTGTGGCGGAAACTTGGTGATTTCCACACCGCTGAGGAGATTACCCAAGATACGTTCCTGAAAGCGTACCAGAGACTTGCGACATTGAAGAAGCCGCAGCGTTTTGCGGGTTGGCTTTATGTCATAGCCGCGAATAACTGTAGTACCTGGCTGCGGAAAAAGCGTTTGCGGATGCAGTCATTAGAGGAAACGAGTGTCTCACAGTTAGAAAAAGCGACATATTCGGGATATGTTGTTGAGGAAAACGAGCGGACAACGGCGGAAGTGCAGCGTGAAGTCGTGAAAAAGTTACTTGCGAAACTCCAAGAGAGTGAACGCACAGTAATGACCCTGCATTATTTCAGCGAAATGTCGGCTGCAGAAATCGGTGAATTTTTAGGTGTATCCGTAAATACGATTAAGAGTCGTCTTCAGCGTGCCAGGCAGCGTTTAAGGAAAGAGGAACCACTCATAAGAGAGGCGTTGGAAAATTTCAAAATCACACCACATCTAACGGAGAACATCATGCGAGAGGTTTCACGTATGAAACCAGCTGCACCGTCTGGTGGTAAACCGTTAATGCCGTGGGCAATCTCCGCTGCAACAGCCATTGTTATTTTCCTCATGATGGGAGTAGGGTCTGAATATCTCGCCCGCTTTCAGAGACCCTACAATGTGGACGCAGAATCGGAAACCACCATTGAAATTATTGACGCGCCCATCGTCCTTGACACACAGGCAAAGCCCGATTTACGGAACCAAGCGGGGCGTTTTGATACCATTGGCAAGAATGTCGGTGCTGGTCGGCAACTTTCGGAACCTGCTACACTTGGCGCAGCGCAGGTAGAAAAAGAAGTACGACCGTCAACGAAACATCAGTGGATACAAGCAAGCGGACCGGAAGGCGGTGCGATATCGGGTTTGCTGGCAAGTTCCAGCGGAGATGTCTATGCTGCCTCATCCATTGGTATCTATAGGTTGAGTCCAGATGCTCAGGCGTGGACGCTTGTTAACACCACCGTGCCGACGACCGATCCATCAAATTCTGAACCTTCTGGCTTGATACCGATGGCAGAGCGAGGTGATGTCCTCTATCTTGTCTCCATTGATAAGGTATTTGCCTCGACCGATAGAGGCGAAACATGGAAGTCCGTTGGTGTGCGTCCGAAGGGATCTGCTGTCGGTTTAGTGGTGACGGATAAGGCATTGTATCTTGGGCTTCGAGAGAAAGGGGTTTTCAGGTACACGGATACTGATAAGCAGTGGACTTCTCTAACTGATGGGGCATTGGATGGAAAAATGTTCGCACTGACTGCGCTTGAGGATACTGTATTTGTTGGCACGAACCGAGGGCTCTATCGCCTCAGTTCAGGCGTGTGGGAAAAACTATCGGTAGAGACTACCAAATCCGTTCAGTCCTTGGCGGTTTCTGGAAACAATCTCTATATAGGGACAGGACCGGATCTTTATGAATTCAATGAAGATATTGATCCCGTGGCAATGGGACAGATATTGGGACAAATGTTCATCAACAATAAAGGGGCATACGAGATTTTCCACTCAACTGATTTGGGAGATTCGTGGACTGAGATAACGCCCACAAAAAGATCTATTACCAGAATAATATCACTGGGTATCAGAGTCGTGGCTGTCGGTGATACGCTCTTGGCACTTGGGATGGGTGGATTTCGTTCAACCGACCGCGGACAAACGTGGACAGAGTTCGCCTTTAATGAGAATTCAATGACATTAGGTATATTTCCAGCTGTGGCCGTAAACGAAAATACCTTTTTCAAGGTGGACCCTTTCGGTGCTACACGTTCAATTGATGGTGGCGCGTCATGGCATCGCTTTATGGCAAATACGGTGGGGACCAGAATACTGGATTTAGTGGAATTTAAAAATGGTCTCTACGCCAATACCGGCAGAACTGTTGTCAAATCGTTTGACGGTGGGGAGTCCTGGAAACGTGTTTTTGTTGATTTTAGTGTCTCTGCACTTGAACCGATAGAGAAGAAAAACCTCACAGATCGAGTCCATCATCCAAAGTTAGCGGTTGCCGATGGTGTGTTTTACATTGTTACACCGGAAAAAAGCAAACTGCGCGTTTTCCGTATGTCTGTTGACGGCTACACACTAACTTCAATTGCAGGCATGCCCGTTTTGGGAAAAGATGTTTCCAGAAATGTACAAGAGGCAGAGCAGGACGAAGCGTATGAAGAAGTTATGGCAGATGACACCGCTAATACCATCGAAAAAGCAGGTAAGGTAACTGGTATGTTCAGCGATCTCCTTGAAGCACTACAAGAGGAGAAGGAAGATCAGGAATTGGCGGAGGCTGGTGGATTTGCTGTCAGTGGAGATACATTTTACCTCGAATATAAACGAGGACTTTTCAAATGGAAACCGGGCGAACCAGAATGGGTGCATACGGGGTTAATAGATGCCAGTGAACAGAATGATGACGAACTTGACAGAGGATTCCAATTAGCGGTTTCTGGGAAGACGATCTACGTAGGGAAACGCGACGGTCATCTTTTTCGATCACTCGATGGCGGGGATACATGGAGAGACTTAACTCCAAATTTACCGCTCCGTTTTATACGTTTCAATGAGATAGTCTTCGCGAATTCAACGGTGTATGTCGCCACGGACGCAGGTGTTTTGGCATCGCAAACTGGAGAAGATTGGCGCGCGATAACCGATAAGGTGGGAACGCACATTGTCATAGATCGCTTGGCTGTGGCAGGCACGGAGGTTTATGGTGCTGGCGATGCTGGGGTCTACCGGTTGAACAGTCGGAATAGATGGGAAAAAATCTCGCCGGAAGTTCCAGATGGTGTTGTTGCTCTTGTTATCAATGGTAAGAGACTTTATGTAGCTACCGAACAGCGCGGGATGTTTCACGTCTCGCTCGAAACAGAAAATGATTTATTAACGCAATAGGACTTACGCGAAATTGAGCCGGAACGCGTCTCTTGCTATGGGATAAGACAGTTACCCTCATGGAGTGCGTAAGTCCTACTCAAAAAATTAACATCCAAACTTAACATCCAAACATGGAGCGGAGGTGTTTACAAACCTCACCCTCCTAAGGAGAAAACAATGAAAAAGCAATGTTTACACGCATCCTTCATCGCGTTTGTGCTTCTGACAACGCTTCTATTTGCCGGTTTTAATGTGGCAGAATCCGAACAGACACCCACAGATACGCCGCCGCAAAAATTTGAAAACACACCGGTTGTTCCGAACAACAGTATCCTGAACCTAATTCCGAAAGAGACTTTGGGGATTGTCTACTGCCCCAACATACTGGAAGCGGATAATAGGATTAACGCACTGATAACAGAACTTGCCCCTGAATCCGAGGCACTCGAGATACCGGCGAAAGCCTTGGCGCATATCTTCCCGGCGGAACTTTTGACGGATATTTTCGTGGATAAATTTGAAGGTTTAACCGATTTTGAAAAAATCGGATTGGATCTAAATCAAGACTTCGCAATTTTTATTACCAGTTTGCAGCCACTGCATCTCTCCGCACTCATGCGTCTGACAGATCCTGGGGTAATGAAACGGGCACTTGAAGCGGAAGGAAGCACACCCATGAAATATAAAAGCGTAACCTATTGGAACACCACGAAAGGGAACCAAAGTTTTGCTATTTTAGGGGATACCCTCGTTTTTTCAATGCCCTCTGGGGCTTGTGAAAACGTTATTGATACCTATAATGGGGCGCGACAGGCTATCACACAGAACCCAAATTACAGCACTTTCCTTGCCGACATTCTGGCAGAGGACGATCAGGTGGGAGTCTGCTTTGATATTGCTAACCTTACTGCCACCCTTGATCTTCCGCTTGGGGAAGCATTGGAATCCATCACGGATACCCTCAAGGAAGGAGACGACGCATCCAAGACAGTTGCATCCTTCCTCGATGATCTACCCGTAGAGCAAGTAGAATTCATTGAGCAGTTGCTGTCTATAAGCACCAGAATTGAAATAGAGGGAACCAATCTTCAAATCAAGCCGTTCCTAAGATTCGGAAGCGATAGTGAATTTTTGGAAATCTTGGAAGAGAGGTCTGATGAATTGGCTTTCCTCGATGAGCTCCCAAATCGCGCAGCTACGAATGGTGCCGTTCAAGGTTGTCCACGGTTGCTGAGCGAATTGGGTAGGCTCTGGTTCCCTATTTTACCAAACAGAACTCCAGAACAGCAGGCGCAACAGGAGTCACTCCTCGAACACGTGAAAGATTTTCATGAATCTCTCGTGGATCAATGCAGTGTTTCTGCCGCTTTTGGAGATAACATTTCACCGGATTATCTGTTCATTTATGAACTGAAAGATGAACACGCTGCTAAAGTTTATATGGATGAGATATTTCTGGAACAACTCAATGATCAAGGCATTCATGCAGGTAAATCAATAATGCATAACCGCGTTGAGATTAAAAGTTACGTCTTTCCCAGTCTCAAAGAGCCACTTCCAGTGGAGTTGCCAGAAGAAATTTCTGGTTTGATCCCGACCGAATGGCACTGGTCTTACGCGTTCACTGAGGGGCAGCTGCTTTTCTCAGCGGGTACGGGTCCAGAATCAATTCAAATGGCACTTGATAGAAGATTCGGAAACGAGGAAAGGTTTTCTGATCATCCGAGTTATCAGAAACTCGTTGAGAATTTGGGGACTGATAACAACATTTTCGTTGCGATCTCCCCAACTATCGCTGCTAAAAATTCTGCGTCGATATTAGGCGGTATGGACCCAGACAATGCGGGGATGCAACTTATTGCGGGACTCTTCATGAGTCTGCCGGAGAACTACAGTATCGGTCTTTCTGCCAAAAAACGGGACAGTAGCAGCATTGGTGCGAAACTGTTCATTAATCTCGGTGATTTCAAACAGCTTATACAAATGATGACGATGATGGGTCAAATGGTCCAGATGCAAGAGATGCAATAAGTTGGAAAAAAATCCAGATTAGTTTGCTTCGCAGTGAGAATTATCGGTAGGCGAGGTTTCCCAACCTCGCCTCTTTAGTTTGTCCAATTATAGTAAAACCCGAAAATAAGAGGGCACTTTGGAAAACACAAAACACCTCACCACCGCTGGCGAGGTTTGTAACCTCGCCCTTCTACAATGTCTAATTAATTGTAGGTTTTACTATAATTCTAAAATCCACTAATGTTTGTGTTTTTTGCAGAATTATGCACCAGTTTCACTTCTAAGTCGCGTCACTATAGGTGATCGGAGGATAAGCATCGCCCTTCCTACCCCTATTCTCCTCCTTTCCGCAAAAATTCTATCTTTTTTCAGAATTAAGCAACCGTTTTGCCCCTAAATTGCGTCACTATAGTTTGATATGTTCTGAATCAAACTATCGCTTTCTGGAGGTGCCTGATGAAAAATGACGATGTTGCACTTATTCGGCGAATTCTCGCTGGTGATGAAATCGCTTTTGCTGAACTTGTGAAAAGATACCAAAAGCCGGTTCACACATTGGCGTGGCGAAAAATTGGAGATTTCCATATCGCCGAGGACATTACCCAAGAGGTCTTCCTGAAAGTGTACCAAGGACTTCGGACGCTGAAACATCCGAAACAGTTTTCTGGGTGGCTCTATGTGATTACGGCAAATTTATGTGCCACGTGGCTCCGCAAAAAACGGATACAAACACAACCTTTGGAGGACGCAGAGAGAACAATGCCACAAAGAGACGCTTATTCCCGACACGTCGTAGAAGAGCGGACAAACACCGCAGCTGAATCACAACGCGAAGTGGTCAAGAAGCTGCTCGCGAAGTTGAAAGAGAGCGAACGCACAGTGATGGCACTTCACTACCTTGGTGAGATGACGGTTGAAGAGATCAGCCAATTTTTAGGCGTGTCGGCAAGCACAATTAAAAGTCGTCTCAGACGTGCCAGACAACGTTTACAAAAGGAGGAGACAATGATTAGAGAAGCACTCGACCATTTTCAGATATCCCCGAACCTAACCGATAATATCATGCGAGAAGTCGCACATCTGAAACCTGCCGGACCTTCTGGCAGTAAGCCGCTCGTGCCGTGGGCGATTGCTGTTTCCACGTTAGCGGTGGTGGTGTTGATGTTGGGTGTAAGCAGTCGATATTTAGCGCGTTTCCAGAAACCTTACAGTTTCAGTGCTGCATCAGAGATGAAGGTTGAACTGATTGATGCCCCCGTTGTGCTGAATCTTGAATCCGAACCGGATGACCGAACGCAATTTGGAAATGCCAACGCGCAGGGTAAAAACAATGGATCTGACCAGCAAGTCAATAACGCCGCTCCGCTTGACATAGAGACAATTATCACGAAGATGAAGCACTACGATAATTCCGTCATCTCCGTAACCGGTCATTTCGTCATGGAACATCATCAAGATTCGGGAATTGGAAAAAAGGAATATACACTGATGTTTGAAGGTGAGAAAGTCCAAATGGAGCAGGAAGAGGGATGGCCTATCATAGGGTATTGGGATGGAGAACGCTCCTGGGAGGGAGCAAAAAACAGAAGGATGATTTTTGAATTTGAAATTGTCCCCGGCAAGAAGAAAACTGAGCTTGAGTCGATTCGACAAGCATTCAAGCATAACGGTATTGACCTCGCAGACGATGTAAGCCTCATTGATGGTGACGAGCCAGAGAGTTTTACACTTGTTGAGAATGAGACAGGAACAACTTACTTTTTCTGGTTGGAGGGAGAGACGACACTGTTAGTTTATGATTATCATCTCGAATATAGTGTTCGTCCTCAGTGGTTGGTTCCTTCTAACTATGATCCGAGATTTTGGCTTACCTTTCCAAGCCTCGGTTCAAACAATTCCTATCTATCTGAACCGTTATGGCATTTGCTTGAAAAATATGAGTGTGAAATTATTGGGAGCGAGGTATTAAACGGTGAAAAGACATCCGTTATTCGTCTAAATATACCTGCTTGGTCCACGGAAAACTTTAAAAAAGCTGCTGAGTCCTATAAACTCTGGATTTCTCATGATAAAGGTTTTCGACTGGTTAAGTCAGAACGAGCGTTTACCGTAGAGAATCCGACGGAATGGAGCCCCTTCAAACAGGGTGTAACTTATATCAGGACCCGAACAATTGAACATCACGAATACCTGCCGGATGTCTGGTTTCCTAAGAAAATTGAGTCGTCTACTGTTCCAAAGGCATCACCGGAACAACAAAATGAAGCGGATTTCATTTACAAAAGTGTTCTTCTTACGAAGCAGTGTCAGTTAAACACTGGTGTTACAGCGTTCCTGAGTCTGAGTTTACCTCCTGATACACCTGTTTTCGATTATGGGGAGGGTCAACCGAGTTCAGCAGGTGGTGTGCTAAACCCTAAGCCCAAACCGGATATCCTGACGCAATATGAATCTGATGAGCAAGTCTATGATCCCGCGCCGCATGATCTACAAACGGTCATCGCTAAGATGAAGCACTATGATAGTGCTATCCTGTCAGCAAGTGGTGACTTCGTCATTGAGCACCATATAGGTTCAGGGATCGCGAAAACGCAATATGCATTGACGTTTGAGGGGAAGAAAATCCGGGTAGAACAAAAAAGGGATTTTCCTACCTTAGATAAGGATTTGCCGCTGATAAAAAAGCTGTTGCCGCTGGTAAAGATTTACGACGGAGAACGGCAATGGGAGATATATAAATACAAAAAGCTGCTCTTTAGTGTTGAGATTACACCTGACGAAGAAAAGACAGGCATCAAGGCAATTCGACAGGCGTTCAAGCAACAAAGTATTGAACTTGCTGGTGATGTTCGCATCGTCGCAAGTGAACAGCCGGATAGTTACACGCTTATTGAGAACCAGACAGGTAAATCCTATTTTATCTTATGGGAAGCAGATACAACTCTGAAGGTTTATGATCTCCATCATCTCGAATATGGTGTTTGGTACCAGAAGAATATCCTTTCCGACTTTGATCCGAGATATTGGCTTACTTACCGAAGTGAAGATGCAAGTGCTTATCTCACCGAACCGCTTTGGCAACTCCTTGAAAAGCATGAAAGTAAACTTCTCGGTAGTGAATCACTGAACGGCGAAGAAACTTCTGTTATCCGACTGAATTTACCTAAGCAGTCCCTTAAACTCTGGGTTTCTCACAACAAAGGTTTCCGGTTGGTTCAATTGGAAAGAGCATTTATCGCTAAGAATCCGATGGGTTCAGTGGAATGGGAGCACTTCAAAGTCGGTGATATCTATGTAGAGAAACGGAAAATAGATCACCACGAATACCTGCCGGGTGTCTGGTTTCCTAAGAAAATTGAACGGTACTATGCCCAGATAACAGATCCGGATCCGCAACGCAAGAATCAAGTCATTCTAAAGACTGTGGTACACACGAAGCGATGTCAATTAAACACGGATGTCGCTGGGTTACTCCGTTTAGACTTACCCTCCGATGCGCATGTTTTGGGTTTAAAGCCAGAACCTGATGCGCCAACAGCGGAAAAAATCGCATTTTTGCGTCAAGAAATTCCGCGAACTCTTAATCTCCGTCTTGACATGTTAAAATTGGTTGAGGAGCTTGCCGAATTTCACGCGAAAGATCCGGACCTCTCTCTGCTAAGGGGTCAAGTCTATGAGGAATCACGTAAACTCATTTGGATTATCTCTAATTTGGGTCATCGTTATAATCGACTCACCAATGATGACTCAGCTTTCGAGTCAGGCGGTGAATTTCACGACCTCATGAAACAAAACGGCATCGGCATTTCCAGAGAATAGTGGAATAACACTGAATCCGAGAATAGCGATGATTTGTTGTTAGGCGAGGCACAAGTGCCTCGCCTTCAGTAAAATGCTGGTGAGTGGTGGTAGAGATGGCACCCTGCTATTGTGGGAAATCACACCTGACCCAACTGATTAAAATTAACCCAAGTTGCTACTAACAGGTTTTGCACATTTCACAAAGATTTTCGTCTCTTTCCCCACCCCGTAGGGGTGTTATTGCTTCGCAGTGAGAATAGAAACGGTGTATTTACGCGACCGCACTCCGTATGAGGTTTAATAAATAAATTGGGTAATTGTGGAAACCACGCAACGTGCGATGAATCGCACTACTACGAACCGATCTGCTTGTTATCACACGCCCCAGAATTACCCGATTAAATTCTTAATCTTCATTAGGAGTGCTATGTCTATAAATTTGCGTTATATTATTTAACTCATGTTAACAGAATCGGAGAAAACGATGCCGAAAGTGTTTGCCAAATCAATCTTTTCGTTTCTGGCACTACTACTTTCTATTATTAACATAGGGTGCAGTTCAAAGAGTCTTGATCAAAGTCAGCAAAATATTCTTGAGCAGCCTGAAAAAAACGCACCTGAACAGCATCAAAAGACGGTTCCCTCCATAAAACCGGAAGAGATGAGCATTTTCACCGTTATAGAGCTCGAGGATTTGGAATATCCAACACTCTCGGCTTCTATCCAATTACCCTTTCGTGTTCGTCCAAACAACACTGTCATCCTCTCAGAAAAACACGCATACCTCACGACTGAACGCCACCTGCACGTCATTGATGTTTCTATCCCACAACGTCCTTCCTATCTAACATCTCTTGAGTTCCCTGATAGAATCGGCAAAGTCCTTGCTTCTGGAGACTATCTCGTTGTCGCAAATCGAAAGAAATTTCATCTCGTCAATGTTTCACAACCATCGCACCCTGTACTGCAATCTACCACACCTTTACCCCAGCGAGACGCGATCAAAGACATCGATGTTCTTGACACTTATCTCTATGTTATCGGCGCAAATGACTACCTGTACGTCTTTTCCCTCGTTTTCGGACAAGCGCGGCTCGTCAAATCGCTTGAATTGGAGAAACGCTGGTGGTTGCTAAGTCCGGAAGCCGGCGGTCCTGAGGTGAAACAGATTCCGCTCTCGACTTCACCCCGCATCACGGGAGATCTCTTGAACCCGCTCCTGTCACAACGCGGATTTTTACAACTCAGCAGCAGAGGAGAGAAAGTCCGCGCATCATCTGAAATTCTGGTAGTCGAGAGTTTGAAGGATCCGACGTATGATCTGTTCACTTTCGATGCACACAGAATTAATGATCATCAAATATCGCAGCGGAAGGGTTACCATAACGTAGAGCGGGAATGTCGTGACCATCTCTCCGCGATAGGAGAAAAGACGCTTACTCGCGGAAAACCGACAATTACATATATCATTGATGCCGGAAAGATGCAGCAAATCGCCCAAGATCCGTCGAGCGAGGTGATAAATATTGAGGATAGGCAATTAATCGGACCTGTCACAGATTTTCAAATTTCAGGAGGTCTGCTTTACGTCGTCAACGCAAAAGGATTTTTTTCTGTAAAACGCCTTCATAAACCTGAACGAGATAACTATAGGTACGACCAATTTTTATCTGTCATACCGCTTCAGGCAAGTCGCCCGATAAGTCTGGCAGTTGCGGAAGGCTACGCCTTCGTATTAGCCACACCGGAAGATTAAAAATGATAAATCTTTCTTCGTTGGTGAGATTTGTAATCTCGCCAGTTTTTGCATGGCGTGCATGATTTTTCGTTTTTAACCCCTAAATCCCCTTATCAGGACTTTTTCTCCTTTTTATCCGAAAACTAAATAGCCCTGACGCACCCGTAGTTGTATGCTTTACTATACCCAAGTTGCTACCTAATAAGTTTCGGATGTTTAAACATAGATTTTCCCCGTAGGGGTAGGTCTTGTGCCTACCCCGTAAGAGTGCTATAAAAATGAAAAAGTGGCAACTTGCTTTACTATAGTTGAACTTGTGCTATAATTCCACTAATAGGAAAAGACAAGACAGGCAGAACAATTACAATCACTCCTCACCTGCCGTAATAGCATCTCAAACCTCCTTTACATGAATCTGCTTTTTCGTTTGCAGAATTGTGTGACTTTTTCATCGCAAATAGCGTCACTATGTGTTGAAATAAATACTGAACATTCCCTTTCCAGAGGTATCCGATGAAAAACGATGATGCTCAACTTATCCAACGCGTCCTTGATGGCGATGATACAGCATTCACCGTGCTTGTGAGAAAATATCAGAAATCCGTTCACGCGCTGGCATGGCGGAAGATTGGAGATTTCCATATCGCCGAGGATATTACACAAGAGACGTTCCTAAAAGCGTATCAGAAACTCTCTACGCTTAAGGAACCACAGTCCTTCGCGAGTTGGCTCTATGTGATAGCGGCAAACCACTGCAGTACGTGGCACCGTAAGAAACGCTTATGGACACAGTCGTTGGAAAACACAAGCAGCGCGGCATTGGAAAGAACAACGTATTCTGGATACCTCATTGCGGAAAACGAGCGGGTTGCGATGGAAACGAAGCGCGAGGTCGTCAAGAAACTACTTGCGAAATTACAAGAGAGTGAACGCACAGTTATCACGCTCTACTACCTCGGGGAAATGAATTATGAGGAAATTAGCAGGTTTTTAGGCGTATCGGTAGGGACGGTTAAAACCCGCATTTATCGCGCTCGGCAACGTCTGAAGAAGGAGGAACCGATGATACGAGAGGCTTTAGAGAATTTCCAAATCACACCACATCTCACTGGAAATGTCATGCGCGAGATTTCGCGTCTGAAACCCGCTGCACCGTCAAGTAGCAAACCGTTAGTTCCATGGGCAATAGGTGTTTCGGCGTTAGTCGTCGTGTTTTTGATGTTAGGTGTCGGGACGCAATACTTATCGCGCTTCCAAAAACCTTACAGTTTCAACGCTGCGTCAGAGATGAAGGTTGAGCTGATTGATGCCCCCGTTGTACTGAATCTTGAATCCGAACCAGATGATCGGACGCAACTTGGCAATGTCAATGCGCCGAATAGGAACAAAGGGTCCGTCCAGCAACCTGATGAGATTTTATTTGCTGGCGCGCAGACGGAAGGTGAAGATATTTCTCTCTCGAAACAACAGTGGATGCAGGCGGAGCCTGCCAGAGGCACCTGGTTGACTACGATATTTTCGACACCTAAAGACGAACTTTATGTGGTTGATGATGACCTGGATATGCACAAATTATCAGCCGATGGAAAGAAATGGCAGCATATCTCCGACATGGGGCCATTGGATACCAATTGGGCAGCAAGATCATTTGTCTCAAAGTGGAACGATACCTTCTATGTTGTTCCATCTGACCAACTTTTTGCTTCAACAGATAGTGGCGTGACATGGGATTTACGCTACTCCTGGCAGGAAGAAAAGAAGTATTGGAATCCGGTTGAGTTGGTGCTAACGGATCAAGCGTTTTATCTCGCTTTTGAGAACGGTATTTTTCGTTCTGAAGATGGCGGTAAGACCTGGGAGGCGATGAACGATGGATTGGCGGCAGGCAAAATAGTATCCTTGGTGGTGATCCAGAATACAGTGCATTTGGGAACATTGCCAGTGTTTGCTGGAACGGAAGGTGGACTTTACCGGCTCGAGGGGGGAGGTTGGCAACACTTGGAACTTCCCGTGCCAGCCAAAGTCATTCGTTCAGTTGCTGTGGCTGAAAAACGACTCTATGTTTCGGTGGAGTTGGATTGGGATCAAATAGATCTTCAAAAAGCAGACCGCGAACAGCAGCGGACGTGGTGGATGTTCCGCTCGACTGACTTTGGGAATTCATGGGAAGATATAACGCCAACCAACGCTTGGCCCATAAAAGGGCGGGCACCTTGGATCCAACTTGTTGCTGTCGGTGAAACGCTTTTGGCGAGCGAGATGTACGGAGGTATCGTGCGTTCTACTGATGGTGGAGATACATGGCTGGCTCCGCAACCACCCGGGACTTCTTTTTCTTTTTCTCCTATATACGCCGCTGCCACAGTGGCTGAAAATACCATTTATGTTGCCGGAAATACTGGCCTCTATCGTACCACTAATGGCGGTGAATCGTGGGACCTTGTCAATATCGGTCGTCATGGACGAATGTTTGACCTGGTCGCCTTTAAAGAAACCGGTAAAGGACACGATACGCCTGTGACTCTCTATGGAAGAGTCGAAGAAGAGATAATGAAAACCACTGACTTTGGGCACTCTTGGAAAGCCGTTCATGCGGAGATACCGATGAAAGTGCCTGTCAGAAATCCACATCCACCGATAGTACACGTAACCAGATCTGGTGGCGTGCTTTATGCAAAGGGTAGCTCGCCTGATGCTATACACCTGTATCGCGTGTCTGTGGATGGTAATAGGCTTGTGCCGGTTCAAGAAATACCGCGCTTTAACTCGTCGATGTTGAGGAATGAATTGTCTCTAAGAAAAATGGGCCGTTTTGATATACTAAGAGAAATGGGTCGTCTTGATTTACAAGGTGGGTCGTTAGTTGAACACTTACAAAAAAGTTTTCCCGGGGCAACCCAGTTCTTCAAACAACTGGCAGCGGATCCGAGACAAACTGATCGACTTGTCCGTGGAGGTTTGCGTGGCGCGTTTGCTGTCAGCGACGACACGTTCTACATGGAATACAACTTTAAACTCTTCCGATGGGAGCCAGGTGATACAGAATGGTACGACACCGAACTGGAGGAAACCGCTGAGCTTGACGTTGATGTATGGCATAAGATAATGGAAGGGTTCAAACTTACTGCTTCAGGGAACACTGTCTACGTCGGAAAACGGGATGGGCACCTCGTCGTCTCGTTTGATAGGGGAAATAATTGGATTGATGTCACTCCGATCTTGCCATTTCCTGTTAAGGTTTTCAAAGAGATCGTGTTTGCCGGTTCCACCGTTTATGTAGCAACAGATGCAGGTGTTGCTACGTCAAGCGACGGAAAACAGTGGCGTGCTATCACCGATGCAGCGGGAACGCATCTTATCATGGAACGATTGGCTGTTGATGGCACAAATGTTTATGGTGTTTCAGAGAAGCGTATCTATCGGTTGGAAAGTGATGATAGCGTATGGAAACAGATTACACCAGAGGTCTCTGACAGCGTGACTTCTCTGGCTGTTGATGGTGATGTACTGTACGTCGGGACACAAAGCAGCGGTATGCTTCACTTCACCGTCAATGAAGAGTGAGACAGATTTCAGGGCAGCAATCACCTTGTATTGCGAATTCGATGCTTCCCTATAGGAGAAAACAATGCTAAAAATTTTTGCCAAATCAACCTTCTCGTTTATGGCGGTGATGCTACTACTTTCTATTGTTAACATTGGGTGCAGTTCAAAGAACCTTGAGCAGCTTGAAAAAAACGCCACAGAGCAGAATCAAAAGACTGACACCTCTGTAAAACCCAAAGAGACGAGCATTTTCAGCGTGATAAAGATCGAAGATGTCGAACACCCGACACACCCGGTTTCTATTCACCTCCCCTATCGTGCCCGCCCAAACAACACGGTCTGCCTCACAGAAAAACACGCATACCTGACGACCGAAAGGCACCTGCACGTCATTGATGTTTCTATTCCGCAACGTCCGTCCTACCTGACATCCCTCCCGTTCGGCAATGTGATAGGTAAGGTGCTGGTCGCTGGACACTATGTGATTGTCTCAGGAAAAAAACGGTTGTATCTCGTTAATATAGAGCAACCCTTGCACCCCGTGCTTGAATCTACCTTGCCTTTACCCGATCGGAACACCATCAAGGACTTTGATGTTAGGGAATCTCACCTCTATGTTCTGGGTGCCAATGACACCCTATATGTTTTTTCCATAGATCTCGGACAAGCGCGACTCATCAAAACTATTGAACTGGAGAAACGCTGGTGGCTGCTAGGTCTGAAACCCGGCAGTCCTGAAGTGGAACAGATCCCACTCCCGACTTCAAGCACTTTTCCCACAGAAATTGGGGACCCACTCCCGTCTGAACGCCAGTTTTTAAAACTCCTCAGCAGCAAACAGGAGAAAGTCCGCGCATCGTCTATTTTTCTCGTAGTGGAGTGGTTGAGAGATCCAACTTACGATCTGTTCAGTTTTGATACACACCGCAGTGTTGATGATCCCCTCAGGACAAGCGAAATTATAGGCTACTATAACCTGGCGTTGGATTTTCGCCTGTATCTCGCCGCGACTGGGCAAAAGACCCTCACTCGCAGCATTCCCGCACGTGCGTATGCAGTCGCAAATGGAAAGATGCAGGAAATCCTCCCAGAGCCATCGAACGAGACGATGGACGTTGAAGACAAACGATTAAAACAATTAATAGGACCTGTCACAGATTTTCAAATTTCCGGGGGTCGGCTTTACATCGTCACCGCAAACGGGTTCTTTTCTATTATACCGATTATCGGCGATCGTTATCAGGACTCACACTATAGATATCAGCAATTATACTATAATAGAGAAGAGAGCATGAAAGATAAATGGCGTAAATTGAGTAATGGAGAGATACGTCTATTTTTACCGTTTCTGGCGGGCCGCCCGATAAGTCTGGCGATCGGTGAAGGTGAACATTATGTGTATGTGTTATCCGATCCGGAAGATTCACAAAGATGAATCATCGCGCTTGCTAACGCACTGTATTGCCAAGACCCTTCCTATTGATTTCCTGCTGCGTCCTCCAATTTTTTCATAGGTGTGTAAAGTTTTTGACACGCACCATAAGTGTCAATTTAGGGTTTCCGTAGGTTGGGTTGAACGGAACTCAGAAGACTGGTGTGTTCTCCAAATACCTCTCAAATACAGCCTCTCGCCGTATCTAATCAAGAACCCAGTGAAACCCAACTTCACACCGTCAGCGTTTTGGTAACCACAAAAATGTTGGGTTTCACTCGGTTTTTGTTTGAGGTGACCTCTATGAAGCAGGTTGATTTTTCTATTTTTTTTCAATGTTTTGGTGGCATCCGTTCAACCCAACCTACGATGTTATGAAGTTGTTTTTTCCAAAATTGACACCTATCGTGTGTAAAGTTTTTGACACGCACGTATGAGAAGTGCACCCTTGTAGCATAAACTGTTAGTTTGTTCCTCATATTTTCATTATGCTAAAACCCTCCCGCTGACAACCCGCCGCCAAAACATTTACACACCCATTTTTTCATAGGGATGTATATTTTTAACTGGATCTGTGGTATAATTCTACGGGCAAGAAGAAACAGAAGCGAATCGGATAATTGTAAACCCTCCTTACCTTTCATTATCAGCAAAATGGGATTTTAACCTTCTTTCTCCTATTTTTTGCAGAATTCTGCAACCGTTTTCCCCCTAAGTCGCGTCACAAGGTGTTAATGTGAAATGCTGAAACACCCCTTTATTGGAGATGTCTGATGAGAAATAACGATGCCAAATTAATCCAACGCGTCCTCGCGGGTGATGATACTGCTTTTGCTGAACTTGTGAAGAAGTACCAAAAACCGGTTCACGCGCTTGCGTGGCGGAAAGTTGGAGATTTTCACATCGCTGAGGAAATTACACAAGACACTTTCCTGAAAGCCTATCAGAAACTGGCGACGCTGAAAGAGCCGCAAAGTTTTGTGAGTTGGCTCTATGTGATAGCGACACGACGTTGCATTGCGTGGCTCCGTAAGAAGCGTTTATGGATGCAGTCGCTGGAGACAACAAGTAGTGTGCAATTTGAAAAAGCGACGTATTCTGGATATGTCGTTGCGGAAAACGAGCGGACGGCGATAGCGGCACAACGCGAAGTCGTCAAGAAGTTGCTCGCGAAGTTACAGGAAAGTGAGCGGACTGTCATGATACTCCACTACTTTGGGGAAATGACGTGTGAGGAAATAAGCAGGTTTCTGGGTGTGTCGGTGGGTGCGGTTAAAAGCCGTCTCAGCCGTGCGCGCGACCGCTTAAAAAAGGAGGAACCCATGATTCGAGAAGCTTTAGGCAATTTTCAGATTACGCCGAATCTGACAGAGAATATCATGCGAGAGATTTCACGTATGAAGCCAGTTGTGCCATCTAATGGTAAACCTTTAGTACCGTGGGCAATTGCTGCATCTACGGTAGCAGTTGTGTTTTTAATGTTAGGTATAGGGAGTCAATATTTAGTGCATTTTCAGAAGCCGTATAGTTTTGATGCTGCATCGGAAATGACGGTAGAATTGATTGAGGCACCCGTTGTACTAAACCTTGAATCCAAACCGGATGTTCGGACGCAACTTGGAAGTGCTGCCGCGCCCAATAAGAACGAAGGTGCCGGTCAGCAACCTAACAATCCTCCAGTGCGATTTGCAGCTGCACAAGTAGTTGAAATAGAGAATTCCGTTCCAACACAACAGTGGATACAGGCTGAGCCTGCCAGAGGCACCTCAGCACATACTATATTTGCGACACCTGAAGGCGAACTTTACGTCATTAATGGAGCAGGGAGTATTTACAAATTATCGGTCGGGGGGAAGATATGGCGGCACATCCTCAACCTGACTTCACTGAATACCGCTTTCGGAGGTCAGTCACCTATCGCGAAGTGGAACGATACGCTTTATCTTGTGCCATCCAATGAATTTTTCGTTTCAACGAATGATGGTGAGACTTGGGATTTAGTCTACTCATGGCCCATAGAGTATGGGTACCCCATTGGATTGGTGCTGACGGATCAGGCTTTTTATCTTGCGTTTGATAACGGTATCTTTCGTTCTGAGGATGCTGGTAAGACATGGAAGATAATAGCCGATGAAGCGATGGGGTATATCAGTTCTCTGGTGATGATCCAAAACACACTTTTTGCTGGAACAGACACAGGCCTTTACCGTTTTGATGCCAACGACTGGGAACGCTTAAAATTCCCAGTTCCCGATATAAAGGAGATTATTTCGATCGCTGGCACTAAGGATCGCCTATATGTCGTTGTCGAATTAGATAGGAACATGCAAGATCCTCGGCAAGTTTCCCGCGGACAGCAGCGGACGTGGTGGATGTTTCGCTCAATGAACTTAGGAGATTCGTGGGAAGATATAACGCCGACAAACGCTTGGCCCGTAAAAGGTTTTCCACCGCATATCAAACTTATTGCTGACGGTGAGACACTTTTGGCAATGGAGAACGGAATGGTACGTTCACTTGATGGTGGAAATACGTGGATGGATCCGCAAGAACCTGGAACTTCACCTTCATTGGTTAACATCTCCCCCGCTGTCGTGGCAAATGGGGGTACCATCTATGTCGGTGGAAATAGCGGTGCCTATCGTAGTACTGATGGTGGTAGGTCATGGAATCTGGTAAGTATAGGTCGTGATAGCCGAGTGGATAACTTGGTCACCTTTAGAGAGATTAATAAAGGACGAAATACCCCTGCCATTCTCTATACGAGAATCGGAGGGGAGATCGCGAAAACCATTGATGGCGGGTACTCTTGGAAAGGGGTTCAAATGGAAGTACCAATGACAGCGGCTTATAGAGATGAACCGCCTCGGATTTCCAAGATAGTTTCATCTGATGGTGTAATTTATGCTAAAGGTAGGGCTCCAGCCGAAGAAACATGTCTGTATCGTATATCTGTGGATGACGATACACTGATGCCGATTCAAGGGATGCCGATCTTTAACTCACGAGCATTAAGTACACTCTCTTTTAAGTGGCAGGATATGCCAGATGAGGAGCTTGGCTTGCATGCTAAGTCGTTCATTGAACAGTTGCAAAAAGATTCTTCGGGCGCGACACAGTTTTTCAAACAAGTGGTACAGGACCGCCGCTTGTGGCCAGGCATATTCATTGAGGGAGGTTTGCGTGGCGCGTTTGCTGTCAGCGATGATACGTTCTATATGGAATACAACTTTAAACTCTTCCGATGGAGGCACGGTGAGTCGGAATGGTTTGACACCGGTATTGAAGAAACTGCGGAGCTCTCCGAAAGGACGTTAATGGACGGATTCAAACTCGCTGTTTCAGGGGATACCGTCTATGTCGGCAAACGGGATGGAGATCTCGTCGTGTCGTTTGATAGAGGTAATGATTGGATTGAGCTAACACCAATCTTACCGTTTTCTGTCAAAGTTTTCAAAAAAATAATGTTTGTTGGTTCCACGGTGTACGTGGCAACAGACAAGAGTGTTATTACGTCAAGTAAGGGAAACAACTGGCGCGTTTTAACTGATACAGCCGGAACACCTCTGATCATGGAGCAATTAGCAGTCGATGGTACAGACGTTTATGGCGTTTCTAAAGCAGGGGTCTATCGGTTGGCAAGTGATAGTGACTCGTGGGATCAAGTCGCACCAGAAATACAAGATGATGTGACTTCACTCGCTGTTGATGGAGATGTGTTGTACGTCGGCACAGAAAGTCGCGGACTGTTGTACTTCAACCTCAGCGAAAAGTAAGACAGATTTCAGGGAGGTAATCAGCTGACCCTACCAATGTGATGCCTCCCTATTTCCATCTATCCAACCCTCCAATTTCTTATCCAACTCCCTTCTTTCCAGATCATACACACCTGTCGATAGATTCGTGGTATAATTCTACTTGCAAAAAAAGTGGAAACAGGTCTGGCAACTACAATCACTTCTTGCCCTCGTTACCAAGAAAATAGAATCTTAACCTTCTTTTCATGAACCTATTCCGATTTTTTCAGAATTATGAGACTTTTTTATCTCAAGTAGCGTCACTAAGTGTTGATGTGAAATGATGAACATTCCCTTTTCAGAGGTGTCCGATGAAAAATGACGATACTCAACTCATCCAACGCGTCCTTGATGGCGACGATACCGCGTTCTCTACACTTGTGAAAAAATATCAGAGATCTGTTCACGCGCTTGCGTGGCGGAAGATCGGAGATTTCCATATCGCTGAGGACATCACGCAGGATACGTTCCTGAAAGCGTATCAGAGACTCTCTACGCTGAAGAAACCGCAGCGTTTCGCAAGTTGGCTCTATGTGATAGCAGCGAACCATTGCAGCACATGGCTGCGTAAGAAACGTCTGTGGACACAGTCGTTGGAAGACACAAACAGCGCGCAGTTTGAAAAAGCGACGTACTCTGGGCATGTCATTGAGGAGAACGAGCGGACAACGGCAGAAGCGCAGCGCGAAGTCGTCAAGAAGTTGCTTGCGAAGCTAAAGGAAAGCGATCGGACTGTCATCACGCTCTACTACCTCGGGGGAATGACTTACGAAGAGATAAGCGAGTTTTTAGGGGTCTCGGTAGCTGCGATTAAGAACCGGCTTTACCGAGCACGTCGCCGCTTAAAGGAGGAGGAACCCATGGTAAGAGAGGCTTTAGGCAATTTCCAAATCATACCACATCTCACTGAAAACATTATGCAAGAAATTTCGCGTCTGAAACCCGTTACCCCGTCAGGCAGTAAGCCGTTAATTCCATGGGCAATAGGTGGTTCGGTGTTAGTCGTCGCGTTTTTGATGTTAGGTGTCGGCAATCAATACTTGTCGCGTTTCCAAAAGCCATATAGTTTTGAGGCGACTTCAGAAATGACAGTCGAACTCATTGAAGCACCCATTGTGCTGAATCTTGAATCCGAACCAGATGATCGGACTCAACTTGGAAGTCCCACTACTTCGGGTAAAAGCGTTGTGTTTGCGCAGCAACCTGATAAGGGACCAGTTGTATTTGCCGCTGCTGAATCGGATGAAACCTCTGAAAATTATACGCAATGGGAGCTGCCCAAAGAAGCGAAAGCGCGTTTAGGAAAAGGCGGCATTAATATGATTGCGTTTTCACCGGATGGCACGCAACTCGCTGTGGGAACGAACATCGGTGTGTGGTTGTACGATGCGGAGACAGGTGAAGAGAAGTCCCTGTTTATGGGCGGGTGTCGATCCCTCGCATTTTCGCCGGATGGTCGTTTCCTTGCCAATGGCGGTGGATATTCTGATGTGCCGAAAGTCGAATTGTGGGAGATAGCTACCGGACGTGAAGTGTTGCTCGCTGATGCGTATGATTCTGCTTCAGTATTACGGTTCTCTTCAGATGGGAAGATGGTTGTCAGTGTGAGTGGTTCGGGGGATTCAATTATCAGTTTGGATGTTGAAAGTGGAAGGGCGTTTGCAAGACCTTTCAAGAGTAACCCCTTTGGCGAGTTTAAAGGGGGAAATGAAGTGTACGCAATCACACGTGGTAAGGTGGCTATTGGACAGATGGATGGGAAGATTCAGTTATGGGACACAACAACCCACAAAGCGTTATCCACCCTTAGAGGACATACAGATTTGTCGCTTCAACCGCTGGGTAAGTCCTCTCCCCGTAGACGATCGTTTATACCGAACCGAAAAAATCAGGTTTTAGCGTTGGCCTTTTCGCCTGATGGCACGCGTCTCGCCAGCGGAAGTAAGGACAAAACGGTGCGATTATGGGATCTTACCCGCGAGGATGAGTGGATTACACTCCAAAAACATACGGGTTGGATAAACGCGTTAGCGTTCTCCCCAGACGGAGAGGTGCTTGCCAGTGGGAGTACCGATAAAACGGTGCAATTGTGGGATACCGCCACTGGAGAACCGCTCGCGACGCTCACTGGGCATATCAACGGTATTACTACGTTAGCGTTTTCGCCCGATGGCAGTACGCTTGCGAGTGGGAGTGCAGATGGCACCATCCGGTTCTGGAATACAGGAACTGGTGCTCCATTACCGGATCGTATCACTGAACACACGCAGTTGGTGAAAGCGGCGACTTTCTTTGAGGATCGTAGGGGCGAGGTCACCTTGAAGAAACACCCAAGCAAAAACCCCCTACTGGTGAGTGTGGCGTTTAATGGTGTAATCACCTTTTGGGATGTGAAAACATTGCAAAAGTCCACAATCCAAGCTACAGGACATCGGGATTTGTTTCCAACTTTAGCATTTTCACCGGATGGCACGAAACTCGTTAGTGTAGGGGCAGAAGGGACTACAGCCTCTTGGCGGCTGGATCATCTGATTCGTCTGACAGATGTAAAGACAGGGCGTGAATTAGCAACACTACCGCACGGTAGCACCAACGAACTGACCTTTTCACCTGATGGCAAAACGGTGGCGTTTAGCGGTTTTGGTGAAATTCGCTTGTGGAACACGGAAACCGGTGATGAACAGGCGATTCCTCTGGCTGATCTGAAAGCTGGTGTTCCTCACAATATACCAACAGTTTCAGCATTGGCGTTTTCGCCAGATGGTAGATGGCTCGTCAGTGGAACTCAAGGCGGAAAAACCCAGATGTGGGACGTTACGACCAGTGAAGCCTTGGTCGCCTTTGCAGATCCGACGACGCGAGAGGATCCCGGGGGTATTTCTGCGTTGGCATTTTCGCCAGACAGAACCTTGCTTGCCGTTGGCACACATAATCACATCCATTTATGGGAGGTGGATCCCCCTAATAAACTTTTCTCGGTTAGCACCGAACATAAGCGAGGTAATGCAAGATTCTATGGCAATCCTGAACCGTTGGTTTTTTCGCCAGATGGAACGATTCTCGTTAACGGACTTGACAACGGCGCAATTCAATTGTGGGACGTTACGACTGGCAATCAAATCGCTGCACTTGATGGGCATACGCAAGGAGTGGAGACGTTGAAATTTTCTCCTGATGGGAGAACACTCGTTAGCACAGCCATGGATGGTACAATCCTCTTGTGGGATTGGGATGAAGTCCTCGCGGATTCACCCAAAAGTGAATAATAATGAAACAGATTGCAGAGGCGGTAACCACCTGCGGATTGCACGTGATTGCCGCCTTATCCTTGTCCCATTCAAACCCCCAATTAACCTCACATACCTCACGTTAAATCTCCACGCTACTGTCATCTCCAGACGGTATTCAAGTTTCCATACTAACGAAGTCTACTGAACTTACCTCCAACCGCATCTCTCCTGAAAATCTGCTTTTCCCAATCTATATTCTTTTAGCCAGATTTATGCTATAATGCCACTAACAGATAGCAGCAGAAGCAAATCGAATGCCTAAAAGTTTTCTTTACCTCTCGTTATCACCAGAATGGAATCTCAAACCTCTTTTCATGAACCTGTAATTCTCCTGCGGAACTTGGGAAATAAAAGTTTGCAGAATTGTGAGATTATTTTTCCTCTTATCGCGTCACTATATGTTGATATGAAACAATGAACATTCCCTTTTTAGAGGTGTCCGATGAAAAATGACGATGTTCAGCTTATCCAACGCGTCCTTGAGGGTGATGATACTGCATTCTCCACACTCGTGAAAAAATATCAGAGATCCGTTCATGCGCTTGCGTGGCGGAAGATTGGAGATTTCCACATCGCCGAGGATATTACACAAGATACGTTCCTGAAGGCGTATCAGAAGCTGTCTACGCTAAAGGAGCCACAGTCTTTCGCGAGTTGGCTATATGTCATAACCGCAAATCAGTGCAAAGCATGGCTCCGTAAGAAACAGTCGTGGGTGCAATCGTTGGAAAACACAAGCAGTGCCCAGGTAGAGAAAGCGACCTATTCTGGGTATATCATTGAGGAGAACGAGCGAGTGACAGAGGAAACACAACGCGAAGTCGTCAAAAAATTGCTTGCGAAATTACAAGAGAGTGATCGAACAGTCATCACGCTCTATTACCTCGGGGGAATGACTTACGAGGAGATTAGCAACTTTTTAGGCGTATCGGAAGCGACGATTCGGAATCGTCTTTACCGAGCGCGTCGCCGTTTAAAGAAGGAGGAACCCATGATTCGAGAAGCTTTAGGCAACTTCCAAATTACACCGAATCTCACGGAAAATATTATGCAAGAAATCTCACGTCTGAAACCGGTTGCGCCATCTGGCAGTAAACCGCTCATGCCGTGGGCGATCGCTGCGTCTACGTTGGCAGTGGTATTTTTGATGTTAGGTGTAGGCAACCGATACTTATCGCGGTTCCAAAAGCCTTACAGTTTCGATGCTGCCTCGGAAATGACAGTGGAACTGATTGAGGCACCCGTTGTGCTGAATCTTGAATCTAAACCGGATGTTCGGACGCAACTTGGAAGTTCCGTCCCTACATCGAATAAGAATAGTGTCTCCGAAAAGGGAACTGGTGAAGTACCCGTGCGATTTGCCGCTGCGGAATCGGATGAAACCGTCAAAGATTGGACGCAGTGGGAGCTGCCTGAAAAGGCGAAAGCGCGTTTGGGAAAAGGCGGCACTAACGTAATTCAGTTTTCACCCGATGGCGCGCAACTCGCAGTCGGTAGTAATATCGGTGTGTGGCTCTACGATGTAGAGACAGGTAAAGAAAGGACTCTGTTTGCTAATAAATCTCTATGCCTTACTTTTTCGCCTGATGGGCGGTTTTTTGCCAGTAGCGGTGGATCTTCTGGAAGGACGGAAATTCAAGTGTGGGAGGTAGCGACTGGACGTGAAATGTCGCTCATTGATCGGTATGATTCTGCCTCGGCGTTACAGTTCTCTTCAGATGGAAAAACGCTTATCAGTTTAGGTAGTTCAGGAAATTCAATCACCAGATTGAATGTTGAGACTGGCAGAGGGAAAACAAAGCATCTCAAAACTGGACTGTTCGGCATCGGTCTGTTTAGTTCAGAGGATTTTAATGGGGTTTACGCGATCACACAGGATAAAATTGCGATTGGAAAGGCGGACGGGAAGATTCAATTGTGGGACGTAGCCACCCGCAAGAAATTATCCACTCTCAGAGGACATGCAAATTTATCACTTAAACCGCTTGATTTGTCACTTAAAGCCTTTGATAAAGCCCGGCGGCGCAGATCATGGTTTCTACCGAAGGTTTCAGCAGTGGCGTTTTCGCCTGATGGCACGCGCCTTGCCAGTGGAAGCATAGATAAGACAGTGCGATTATGGGATCTCACCAGCAAGGACGAATGGATCACACTTCGGGGACATACAGGTTGGACAAACGTATTAGCGTTTTCTCCAAACGGAGAGGTGCTTGCCAGCGGGAGTACCGATAAAACAGTCCAATTGTGGGATACTACCACCGGTGAACTGCTCGCGATGCTCACTGGACATATCAACGGTATTACTGCATTAGCGTTTTCACCCGATGGTAAAACGCTTGTCAGTAGCAGCACGGACGGCACGGTCCGGTTCTGGCAGACGGAGACTGGAGCTCCGTTAGATAACCTTATCACCGGACACACACAGTCTATGAAGGCGGCGACTTTCTTTCAAGGGGGTTCTACACTTGTGAGTGCGGCGTTTAATGGTGTAATTACCTTTTGGGATGTAGAAACATCGCAGAAGTCCGCTATTGAAGATGCAGGGTATCGGGATTGGTTCTCAACCTTGGCGTTTTCACCTAATGGTACGAAACTCGCCAACGTTGGTACAGACAGCACTATAATTTTTCACGGAGGTCACGGTATCTCTCTTTCCAGCAGCGGGCAGCCAGATCATCTAATTCGTTTGACTGATGTCGGTACCGGACGTGAATTAGCAACGCTGCCGCACAGTAAAGGCACCGATAAACTCACCTTTTCTCCTGATGGCAAAACGGTGGCGTTTAGTGGTTATGGTGAAATTCGCTTGTGGAATACGGAAACCGGTGTCGAACAAGAGATCCCTCTCGCTGATGCGAAAACTGATGTTTTCAGTAATATACCGAGGGTTGGTGCGTTGGCATTTTCTCCGAATGGCGCGAGGCTCGTCAGTGGAACGCACCAGGGGAAAATCCAGATGTGGGACGTTGTGACTGGCGGAGCCTTAGCTGCTTTTGAAGAACCGACGGCGCAAAAAAATCTGGGGCAGATTGTTGCGTTGGCATTTTCTCCCGATGGCACCTTACTTGCTGTCGGGACACATAGTCAAATCCATTTATGGGATGTGAATACTGGTCATAAACTTTTCTCGGTTAGTGCTGTGTATAAACGAGGTAGAGTGACATTTCGTAATTACCCTACACCGTTGGTGTTTTCTCCT
>JAPPBX010000018.1 GCA_026702755.1 Candidatus Poribacteria bacterium
CGGGACTAAGAAATGTACTTGCCCTTACATTTTTTATTCGATGCGAAAGATGTTTTGACTTCAGAACGCTTTATCTCAGAACAAGAAATATACCTATTTTTCTAAAATTGACACCTATAGTGCGGTTGCAAACCGAACCTACTGGGTCTGGGGGTGAATTAGAATTGCCGATTTAAATAATTAAACTTCATCAAACCTCGCCAGCGAAGGAGTGGTGTTTTGTGTTTTCCAAAGTGCCCTGTTATTTTCGGGTTTTACTATAGTTTTCGATGTGCTTGCATTCTTGACATGAGCCGAGGAAATCAAGGGTGTTTCCTGTTAAAAGAGTTTCCGCCCGGTGTTCAGAAAACACACAGGCGGAAAACAAAGATCGGATGTCTCCATCCGCTAAAACGTAATCGGCTTTGTGATTACACCGAAGCTGATGCTTGCGCATAGCCGGAGCGCCCATAGCCGTTGGCGGATGATTCATGAGTAAAGGACATTGATATCTCCATGAAAAGGCTTGAGGTTCCCCAAACGTATCCGCTATAATTGTTCGCGTATATTGAGGCAGCTGCTTGAGCAGTAAAATAATTCCACTCCTCACCACTACTATTAGACGCGTAGCCTTGGGCGTAGTAATCAAATGTATCTCCGCGATACTCAGAAGCCAAAGCAGAAGCATAATCGGGGTCAATACTTGACTGATCATAATCGTAAGTATGGTTAGGATCATGGAAATCAGCGTTGATGCCGATTGCAATAAACATTAGCGTCAAAAGACAAAGTAATTTTTTCATTTTGTATGCTCCTTTAACAGCAAGTCAAGATATTCATAAGGATCAATCCCTGCTGCATTATAATCAAGAACCTGTATATCCGCTGGCAAACTTTCTCCAGGGGATAGTTCTTTAATATCACCAATAATTAAACGGGAAGAACCACCTGCTGAACCATCCGAGGCAATATGTTTTCTTTCTTGGACATAAACTGTCTTCGGATAATGCAGATATACTCTGCCATTTTCTCCAATACTACTTCCGAGAAAACGCTCGCCCTCGTTCCAAGCTTTTATCATCACCCGCGCTGATAGTTCCAGATCAATGTGTTCCGTAGTATCTGTCCACTTCACATTAAAAGGAAAATTAGCAGGTATTTCAGGATACGCTCCGAATCCAAATGGCGAGACAGGCACATCTTCAAAAACCTGTGTTTCCTCTGAAACTATCTCATCTGGTAAGAAGGCATCCGTGATGTCAAGGTTCTCAGTCTCGTTGGGGACCGCCGCTGTTTCGTCAAACATCGGTTGTGTGTCCTCGTTTGCTTCGGGCGTGTCCCTAACCTCTGGAGTCTCTAACACAACGCGGGCAGTGCTGGTCTCCTTCTCGTTTTCGAGAGACTCAACTGCCAACGGTGTCCGACTCCACTCGGCTGCCGTGTTGCGTTGGACGTGCCAACTATACAACAGGCTGCTGCTGACGACCAGCGCGAAGAAAACAAGACCGACTTGAATCGCTCGGCTGGAAAGTAAATCACCTAACATCATATCACCTCTCTCATGCGGTTGATGGAAAAAGACCTGATCAGACAAACGGTCGCAGAGATGGCACTCTTTCCATTTCGTATAGCATGCTGATTTCCTTTTATATCTGTATGTATGATACAATAGAGAACCAGCACTGTCATACTGGGTTTATGGCAGTGCTATGCGCCGCTCGGTGTTGTACCTACCGGTGGCGCCCCTCTTAAAAAATGGAGACTGCCAATTACAAAACGATTATAGAAACAACACACAAAATTGTTAATCAAACGTTTTTGTGTGAATGTTTTAATTATACAAAAAAATACTACTTTTGTCAAGAAAAATTGTGTTTTTTCAAGAAAATGGACTATTTTTTCCTATAATTGGCTCTAATTTAGCATTTTTTACTAAAAAAGTCAAGAAAAAATATGATAAATTCGTTAAAAATGTCGTTTTTGACGGAAAATGATGATAATATGGTAAGAATTTATACGATTTTAGGTTCGTTTTTTCATATTTTTGGAAGTGGCGGGATAATTCGAAGTGCCTGTCCAAGCGATAGATGCCTATCAGCCCATTCAAGTCGCTCGCGCGCGTCAGTGTCCCCGAAATAGGCGGCCCTGAAGTCTTGGTTTAAGATATCCTTCATTTCCACAGTGAAACCGCCAGCGGGCAGTTTAAAAAACTTTTCTAACGCCTGCAGGTGTTTTTGATTCGGGACTCTCCTGCCGGTCTCCCACTCGGCGACGGTTTCCACGGAGGTATTGAATTTTTTGGCAAGTTCCGCTTGTGAGAGGTCGGCTTTTTCACGTAGGTAGCGCAGTAAATGCGGATTATAGGCGGTAGAAGATGAGGTGCCCACCAAAAATGCCCCTTGTTCCAAGTTCCTCACTTCTTGTGTTTGGTGTGTGTTTTCCTCTCTTTTAGCCATGATATGTCTCCTTTTGGAGGGTTTGTGTCTACTTATGATAGTTAATTAGACAGAAATTGTCAAGATTTGGTGGAAAATGTGAAAATGTAAATGCGTTAAGTAAAATTCAAGAATAATTACCTTGTATTTTATCAGATTTGACGTAAAAATGTCAAAATATTCGCTCCGTTTACCAAGGGTTATTTGGTTTTAACGCAATTCTATAGACATTTCACCCCTACGGGGTGGGGAAAGAGACGAAAACCGTTTCTGAGATGTGCAAAACTTGTTAGTAGCAACTTGGGTTAACGTAACGAATATCTCAATTGGACGTTTAGAGAGTATGTAGGGTTTAGAAAGGTGAAGGATGTTTCCACTGTTATAGCAAACGAAAAAGGAGAACGAACCATGACAACCCAAATTCGTCAGCAGAACGGCATCGCAATTTTGGAACCCACCGGGAAAATAGTAGGACCCTCTGTATCAGAATTACGGGAGGCAATCGCACCCCAGATAGAAGCCTCAGACACACCACGCATTCTTATCAATTTCGAGCATGTTAATAAGATTGACAGTTCTGGACTCGTTGCGCTTATGGAGGCACGTGCCGCCGCGGAACGAAAGCAAGGTCGTATCGGCGTTATCCATGTCGGCAAACACATCAAAGATTTGGTGGCACTGAGCCGGATCGTGAGTCTCTTTGAACATTTCGACAGTGAGGACGCTGCGGTCTCAGCGTTAGCGGCGTAGCATCTAAAATACAGTAGAACATAAAACGGGGACTGGTTTTACCAGTCCCTTTTTTTATGTCCCAGAAGTTGGGTTATGTGTTCGTCTGTTTCCGGGGTGATGTCCGCTCCAATGCCTCTTGGAAATCACGAAAACTTGACACCAATGAAGCGTTTAGGTTCAACTGCTTCAAGTTGTCAAGGTCGACAATCATTTCAAGAGACGATTTGAGGCGGTTGACATCCACATCTGTGAATCGCGTTGTCAGGGTTGCTACGGTGTTCTCAATCGTCGTTTCGCGCGCTCCACGTTCTATTCCTTGCTCTATTCCTTGCTCTATGCCTTGTTCAATACCTTGCTGTAGGTAGTGTTCTGCCAAAGTCTGCATGAGGTCTGCCTCCTGTTCGCACTCCGGTCGGGGAACGTCCGCAACGGTTCTCCTAAGAAAGTTAGGATTTCCTCAATATCTGTTTCTAACACAACACCGTCCTCATCGCGCACCGAGACCGGTCCCCTGAAGGCTTCCACCAAAAGAATAACACCGCTGCGCTACGAATCATAAAGATTTTGTGGTCCGCTTGGAACTATTATACGTTGATTTCCCGTTGGAGGTCAACCTTTTTTTCACTTTTCAATCACGGATATTTAGGGTAAATCCTAAAAATATATCGACAGTTTCGTAACGGTGTTTCCTCCAACCCGAAACGCACCCCGATCACGGTAGGTAAGGTTTCATGAAGTTTCAATAAATACTTCGGTAATTCTATCCCACAAAAACCCTCTACGGGGCTTGGCTTATTTGGGGGATTCGGGTTCTACAGAGATACCGCCCCTACGGGGCTTAGGTCTGTGAGGTGCCCTTTTTCTACACAGATATCATCCCTACGGGATTCAAGAGGTTTTTGAATGCTTCAAGGTTTCTGTGTCAATCTGTCCAGACCAGATGATTTTCAAGGCACGTAGGTTGGGTTGAGTGGGGTTGAAAATCAAAGGTAGATATTTCAAAATACGTCAAACCTGATAGACCCGCATAGGCGTGGAGAAACCCAGCGAAACCCAACGTTCTTTGCGTCAAACGCTACCAACATGTCGGTAGGTTTGCGTTGGGTTTCGCTATTTCCTTGATTGATAGAACGGTATAGAGTGGTAAAATGTGCTTGGGGTGTCCATATTATTTTCTCGGATCCGCTCAACCCAACCTACGATGCTATGACGCGTTTTTTCTTAAATTGACAGTCATGGTGCGGTTGAAAATTACACTTGCCAATTAATCCTCGTTGTCAGGAGGACTTGCAGTTAACCTATAGGGGTGGGAGGTTTTTGACGATCTCGACTGTTTTTAGGCTGATGGTGATGACGCGGGTAATCAGGTCCACAATATATCGCGGCTCGGTTTCACGGTTCGGGTCGTTGACGATGCCGCTCCGTCTGTCGGTCTTGACGCGATACTGATCTACGATCCACTCCAACGCGGAACGGGTGCCGAGCCGATAGTCGTGGACTTCTGGCGGGATGCCGTCGAGTGTGAGGAAGTCGTTGTATTTCAGCTGCGTCTTGTCTTTGGAGAGTTTCGTCTTCTCGACGCGCCAATCTATCTGCATCCCTGGCGTTTCGATGGACTTCAGTTTATCGTATTTCGGTGCGGATTCGTAGTTGACGTGGAGGTCTGCTAACTGCTTGCCTGCCTCGGCGAATCCCCAAAAGTTTTTGGCGAGGGGGTTGCTGACTGCGCCTTCGTGGGTGATGGCGTGTTGGTCGTATTGCTGCAACGTGGCGTAGTAGTCTTGGATTACCTTGTGGTTCGGTTTGAGGTTGAGTTGTGGCATGGGAGTATGGTAGCTGGTTTTGGGGGACGCGTCAATTTGAAACCTTGATTTCTCCCCACGTCACAGCCATCTTATTTAACGGTTCCACTGGTAGCGAATCACCAACCCAACGTGGTAAAATAGGCAGACTATCCGGCAAATGTACTAAACGCCGCACTTTCTGAGACGCAAAGGAGTAAATGTAAAGCCCAAAATTACCAAAACCTGTGTCAACAGAGAATACAAGATATTTGCCGTTCGGGGACCAATCTACTTGAAAGAACTGCCGCAAGTCGCGATTTGCTTTTTCTAAGAGGTTTATCCCATTAGCATTGACAATAAATATGCCTTCCTGAATCTGATCGACGACTTTTTCGTGGTTCCCCCCATCAATATCCGCAACAAATACGCCTTCATGGAGCGGGGTGTAGGCAATCTTTTTACCGTCCGGAGAGAACGCATAGAACGGGTAACGGCTTAAGAAACCCGCACGTTCATGGAATGGCAAATGTTTCTTGGCTTTTTCCTGACCATTGACATTCGACTCCCAGATCTCCTGATGCCTGTCCGTTGAAGTGAGATTGTAGAACACGGATTGCGCATCTGGTGCCCAGACGAAACCTGTCGGTCTTTCGCCAATTGGGTGTGGTAACTTCCGTTTCTGTCGTCCATCCGGTGAAATTAGAAAGATTTCTGTGTTCACATCGCGTCCCCCTCTTATCTTTTGCTGGCTGCCAGCATACACAATCCAACGTCCATCCGGTGACCAAGAAATATCGACGTAGGAATGGACTTGCAATATGATGGAACGAATTTTCTTACCGGTGCGAAGGTCTCGGATATGGAGAACATTACGGCGGTCAGGATCGCCGTCTACCGCTGCCAAGAAGCGACCGTCCGGCGAAGGTGTCGAAATACCTTCTTCCGCAATGCGTGTAGGTGCAGGGACGGTATCATTGGGATGTATCATGTAGGTGGTACTACGATAGGTGTAGACAATTACACCTTCTGCCCAACAGAGCAGATTCGGGCAGATACCCGATAGAAGAATTATTACCGAAAACAGAAAAGTCAAGCGACGTGCGTCCATTAGGAACCCCTCATTTCAAAATAGCTGCACTAACAGCCAAGGTTAAGGTGCGTTGGTTAATTATCAAACATCACTCTGTACACTCTTATGCTTAACGCAAGTTGCCACCTGTTTGTGCACATAGCACTCCGCTGGAGTGCGATCGCGTAAATACGCCATTTTCTATAGACATATAACCCCTACGGGGTGCGGAAAAAGACGAAACCCTTTCTGAAATGTGCAAAACCAGTTAGTAGCAACTTGGGTTATGCTTACAATTATTGTGCAAACTGAAGGAAGTTCAGGTTTATTATAGTAAAATCCCTAATTACCTATACACTAACATAAGGGCGAGGTTCCAAACCTCGCCAGCGGCGGTGGGTGTTGTTCCTTGACGAACTGTAAACATATTTTCGGATTTTACTATAAACGGAATTAGTCGTTTTGGACTTGTGAAAGTTGCTAAAAAGTGTTCTAAACCTTTGTGTTTACTATGTTTTCGCTTGTTTGAAGTTGCCTAAAAATGATGGAATATCGGTAGGGAAATAGGGGCGACATCCCCTATTTGAAACGAAAAAAGCGAGTTGCTTTTTCTTGGTTCCACACTTGCTTGATACTCTATCAGAAACCCTCATAAAAAGCAATTCATTAAATAACGCAAGTTGCCACCTATGCATTCTCACTGCGAAGCAATAGCACCCCTAATGAAGATTAAGGATTTAATCGGGTAATGTATGTGTTAATTGTCTGAATCACGGAGAACACGGAGGACGCAGCGGACGCGGAAATTGTGGCGTGCGCGGTGTTGATTGTCTGAAGCAGGATTTACAGGATTCTAAGGATTCACAGGATTATGGAGTCTTCTTGATTGAAAGTTGTGCTTTATAGAATAAATGTTTTATTATAGTAAATCCCATAAATCTATACATCAACACGAGGGCGAGGTTCCAAACCTCGCCAGCGTCGGTGGGGTGTTTGTTCCCTGACGAAGTGTAAACATATTTTCGGATTTTACTATAACGCAAGTTGCCACTTATTATAGACATAGCACTCCTACGGAGTGCAATCGCGTAAACACGCCCTTTCTATAGACATAGCACCCCTACGGGGTAAGGAAAGTATCCGAAAAACCGTGTTAGAATGCCAAAAATCCGTTGGTAGCAACTTGGGTTAAATTAACACGCTAAGGAACTGCTCTTGGGTCGTAAACTTCGACACTGGTAAGCGGATCTTTACCAAAGTGACTGGATCCCCCAAAGATATAGATTTTCCCATCAATGACTTCCGTTGTGTGTCCCGATTTTCCAATCAGCATGTCCGGTTCATGGGTCCAACAGTCGGTTGCGGGATCGTAGCTTTCGATCGTTGCGAGGTTCTTAACTTTATTACCTTCCCCAACGTAACCACCTATGACATAGATTTTTCCATCAATTACGCTTGCTGTGTGGCTCGTTTTCGGAGCAGGCATCTCTGTTCTTTTCTGCCATTGATTCGTTTTTAGATTGAACACTTCAACGCTGGAAAGATACGGATCTGGTTCGTTCTGAATCCCCGACCATCCCCTTCCACCCATGGCATAGATTTCTCCATTCACAACACTGATTGCCGTACAAGAACGTGGATGGGTTATATCTTTGGCTTTTGCCCATGTGTCCGTCGCTGGATCGTACACCTCCACAGTTTCCAACCGCCACTTTTCATTGGAACTTGACATCCCACCAATGGCATAGATTTTCCCGTCCATAACCGAGGTAGAAAGATAAGACCGAGGTGTCGGCATATCCGCTTTCTGCGTCCATGTGTCTGTAGCCGGATCATACATTTCTACGGTTGGAAGTTTTTTACTCTCAAGTCCCCAACCCCTGGAATGCTTAATTTTCTTCATTTGTGCGCCACCAATGGCGAATATTTTGCCATCTACAACCGAGGTAGATACAGCAGACCGAGGTGTCGGCATATCCGTTCTTCGTTCCCATGTATCCGTTTCCGGGTCGTACATTTCTACTTTTGAAAGCGTCATGTCCCCAAATTCGTCCAGTTTGAGCTGAAGTCCGCCCCCTATCGCGAATATTTTTCCATCTACAACCGAGGTAGAAAAGTCAGACCGGGCTGTTGGCATGTCCGCTTTTCGCGTCCATTGCGCTGTAGGAAATCTGAAAGAATTCGATCGCGTCTCGGAGACCGGAGGCGTATCAGGGGTCTGTAGCCCTGCCCCGATGTTTTTATTCGCGGATGTCGCGCGTCCGATCTGGTTCCGTAGGTCGGGTTTTGAATCAATATCAAGAACGACGAAGGTATCAACAATTTCAACCGTGGGTTCGGAGACTGCCTCGAAACTATACGGCTTTTGAAAGTGGACGAGGTGTTGGTGCGTCGCCCCTAATAGAAAGACAACCAGAAGCGTTGCAATACCAAAGGCACCCCACGGGAGCATGGGTTTTGCAACCGGAGGTGGTATCGGTTTCAGGTCAGCGACCTGCCGCATGATGTTCTCTGTTAGGTTGGAGGGGAACTGCACGCCGCCGAGAACTTCCTGAACCAGAAGTTCTTGGTCCTCCCGCAAACGCTTTCGCGCCCGCCAGAGTCGGTTTGTAATCGTGTTTACTGAGACACCTAAGAATTTGCTTATTTCCTTCGCTGTCATTTCACCGAGATAGTGGAGCGTCATTACCGTGCGCTCACTCTCCGGCAGTTTCGACAGAAGTTTTTCGGCGATTTCATGGCGATGCTCGGTCACTTCTGTCTCTCGCTGTTCCGCAGCATAATGGATATAAGAAGATTCTTCTATTTCTTCCATAGGTGTATCCTCCAGCGATTGCATCGCAGGTTTGTGTCTTTGGAGCCAGTTAATACAAAGCCGATTTGCGATGACGTAGAGCCACCCAGCAAATTGATTCGGATTTTTGAGTGTTGAGAGTTTCTTGTATGCTTGAAGAAAAGTATCCTGCGTAATTTCTTCAGCGTAGTGAAAATCTTTAACCTTCCGCCATGCAAGTGCGTGAACACCCTTTTGGTGCTTTTCGACTAACGTACTGAATGCCTCATCGTCGCCTGATAGAATTCTGCGAATCAGTTGAACATCGTTTTCCACCGTCACAATCCTCCATGATACACGAACAGGTTTATAATAAAACCTACAATTATTAAAGACACATTTTTAGGGCAGAAAGTGTGCATAATTTGAGAAAAACGTGATATATAATATACTCCAAAAATTGGCATGTTATCTGCATCAAAATTTAATTTCTCGCTTCTGACGCGTAAGTTTGACATAATGCATTGTACCCTGGATGTGGTATATATCATAGCCCCTATAACGTTAAAGACGCGCTTTTGGGATGCAAAGGTTGCATAATTTGGAATGGTCATCAGTTATAGTGAAACTCGTAATTACTTATACACCAACGCAAGGGCGAGGATACAATCCTCGCCAGCGGCGGTGGCATTTCAGGTGTCAGTCGTCAATAGAAAGGATTGACAGTTTACCGACTGCTGTAACCGCCGCTACTTCAAAATCACCATCCGTCGTGTCGCTGAGAAATCCCCGGCGGTAAGCGTGTAAAGATACAGACCGCTCGCAACGGGTTCGCCGACTGTATTTCTGCCATCCCAATACGCCGCACGGGTACGCGATTCATAGATTCCCGCTCCTTGAGTGCCTAACGCAAGTCTCCACACTAACGTCCCCTCTGCAGTATAGATAGAGATATTGACATCCGTGGGTTTTGACAACTGATACGGTATCCATGTTTCTGGGTTAAACGGATTTGGGTAGTTCGGCAATAATGCGGTCTGTTCCGGTGTTAATGTTGCAAGGAGTTGTTCCAAAATGAGAATACCGCGTTGAAAAGCGGGGTCTGTTAGGGACAATTGCTGGGCTTCCTGAAGCCATTTTTCTACATCTGCGATAGTGAACGTTTGGAAGGCTTGAGGATTCAGAGCGGGTGCGGAATCACTTGCGTCTAAGGCACCTGCAACGAGGACAAGGTCCTGTATATTGACAATCCCATCACGGTTGACATCCGCAGGACTGTCTCCCAATTGCCCAAGATTTGCTGCGACCGCTACAAGGTCTTGGATGTTAACAGTGCCATCCCCAGTGACATCCTCTTTGCGTCTTATAGGTTCAGTGACATCTGGTATAGCGGAGGGCTTGAGTTCCCATACGAGTACGGTGCCGTCATAACTCCCGGTTGCGAGGGTATTGCTATCCGGACTAAACGAGATGCCGTTGACCTCAGCTGTATGTCCGGTGAGCGTGCGGAGCGGGCTGCCCGTGCTTGCATCCCAGAGACGGGCGGTGCCGTCCCAACTCCCGGTTGCAACCGTCGTTCCATCCGGACTAAACGCTACGTTGACGACTGCCCCCGTATGCCCTGTGAGCGTGTGGAGTTCGCTACCCGTGTTGGCATCCCAGAGACGAGCGGTGCCATCATAACTCCCGCTTAGGATGATCGTTCCATCCGGACTAAATAATACGCTGGCGGCTCCAGCCCTATGCCCTTTGAGTGTGCGGAGTTCGCTACCTGTGTTGGCATCCCACAGACGCACGGTGTAGTCATAACTCCCGCTGACGATGGTCTTTCCATCCGGACTAAACGATGCACTTCTGACCCAAGTCGTATGCCCTTTGAGTATGCGGAGCTCGTTCCCCGTGTTGGCATCCCAGAGACGCACGGTGTTGTCACCACTCGCGGTTGCGATGGTCGTCCCATCGGGACTAAACGATACATCTCTGATCCAATCGGTATGTCCGTCGAGCGTGCGGAGATGGCTACCTGTATTCACATCCCAGAGACGGGCAGTGTCGTCATAACTCCCGCTAGCGAGGGTGGCACCATCAGGACTAAACGATAGACTGTTGACTCGATCCCTATGCCCGTTGAGCGTACGAAGATGACTCCCCGTGTTTGCATCCCAGAGATGTACGGCGTAATCCCAACCTCCCCAACGGCCGAATCGACCACCACTCCCGCTGGCGATGCGCGTACCATCTGGACTAAACGCTACGCCGATGACACCTTCCGTATGTCCGCTGAACTTGCGGAGTTCGCGCCCCGTGTTTGCATCCCACAGACGGACGGTGCGGTCCTCACTCGCGCTGGCGAGGGTGGCACCATCCGGACTAAACGCTACGCTGATGACCCCTTCCGTATGCCCGCTGAACTTGCGGAGTTCGCGCCCCGTATTCGCATCCCAGAGACGAATAGTGTTGTCACCACTCCCGCTGGCGATCGTCGTTCCATCCGGACTAAATAATACGCTGGCGGCCCCAGCCGTCTGCCCTGTGAGCGTGCGGAGCTCGTTACCTGTGTTTGCATCCCACAGACGGATGATGAGGTCCCCAGCTGCGACGGTGGTGCCATCTGGACTAAACGAGACGCTGTTGACCCCAACCCTTTGATGCCCTGTGAGCGTGTGGAGTTCGCGCCCCGTGCTCACATCCCAGAGACGGACGGTGCGGTCTTCACTCCCGCTGGCGATGGTGTTGCCATCTGGACTAAAGGCTACGCTGAGAATCCCAGGTCTAATAAGATTTCTGCCCGACCTCGTATGTCCGGTGAGCGTGCGGAGATGGCTACCTGTATTAGCATCCCAGAGACGGACGGTGTTGTCTGCACCCGCGCTGGCGATGGTGTTGCCATCTGGACTAAACGAGACGCTGAACACCCTATCCCTATGCCCTGTGAGCGTGTGAATCTCGCTACCTGTATTGGCATCCCAGAGACGGACAGTGCGGTCCTCACCCCCGCTGGCGATGGTGTTGCCATCTGGACTAAACGAGACGCTGTTAACTTCAGACGTATGTCCTCTGATTAGTTCAAGTTCTTCGCCTGTCTGTGCGTTGTAGATCCAAATGCCTACAGTACTTACGACTGCCAGACGTGTGCCGTCTGGGGAATACTTTATTTCATTTATTTTACCTTTGCCGAGACGTGCTTTAGCACCTTCGGGTAATCCCAACGTTGTGTAGTCTTGTGCAAAGGTGTTTGCCGCAACAGTAAATATCGCCAAAAGTACAACTAAAATCGAAGATAGTGTGGTTTTCATTGCTTAAGCCTCCCCCATGTTGTGGTGAGTTTTCCTTGTGCTTCTACTGCGAGTGCGTCACCGATTTGCGCACCATTTTTACCCTCCAGATGATGTGCATTGCCCGATGCATCTGAAAATTGCTGGGTGCCACCGGGTTCATCAAAATGCCACAACGCAGCTGTCTTGGCGTCATTTTTGAACTTGTCGTCTGGCATAAAGCCTTTTTTGTTGACATCGTAACGAGCCTCCGTTGAGATGCGGACCTCATCAATATATCCAGTGAAGGAACCCCAAAACGATTTGTCTGGCGGACGACCAGGTATTTCAATTATTTTTCCAAATCCTCCAAGCACGAAGTCTTGTGGACGCAAAAAAACAACGCGTCCAAGAGGTGCCCCGTCTTGCCATATCCCTACGAGATCATTGACGATTGTTATTTTCTGATCCCCCTTTGATTGGTAAGCGATGTGGTGCCATTGGTTCAGCTCAAGTGGGAATGGGAAAGGTATGGTCCTGCCAGCGTTGGCTCCCCCAAAACGATAGGCATTTATTAGTAGGATTAGGTTGCCTTTCAGGGGCTCGATATTGTGCAGATTAGCCAGATTATTTAGGTACGGTTGAAATTCATCGTTCACGATGACCATACGCACCTGTTGATGGAGTATCGTCAATAACGTATCCTTGTTGTCGGGCGGTGTGGTGGGATATATCCATGCTTCAAAGGTGAATTCCTCCGTGCCATCCGGTAAGAGATAACCAAAGGTTTCAAAATCTAAAATGGCGTGGTCATCGACCCCGTCAAGGACTAAATAGTTTCCACCTGCGGGTGATGGCGGCGGCAACGCTTTAGCACTCAGCGGAATGAATGTAAGCAGAAAAAGGCATGTAAAAAATTGTCGGTGTCCCATTCTTATCTCCTTTTTCGTCGAAAAAATCTGTGAGTCTTGAAGGACAGATTAACACATTCTCGTCTGTCAGATGTTTTGGATGGAGATCTGAAAGCCATGCTGGAAAATCGCCATGTTCTATTTGCGTTTAATATCGCCCCAAGTTGTTGCTAATTTTCCGATGGGATCAATAGCAAGGGCACCAGCGATTTCCTCAAAGAAACTTCTCTGATCTACCGCTTTGTCCGGATAGATGTCAACAGTGGCATGCGTTTTATCGTCAAAATGCAAGTTCATATATGCAGTACCGGCTTTTTCACTACATCGGTAAAGGAGGACATTCCCACCTTTTTGCAATTCAATTTCGATATTATAGTCAACTTCCCGCGCGGCACCCGTCCAGTGAGGATTATTGTACCATTTCTCGCCGTTAATCCAAATCTGTGCGTGGTCGTCGTGGGCAGGAGACATCACGGCTTTCATGTCCTCGGGAGCCTTAATAACAATAATACCGTAGGTATCAATGTGATTCACGGGACCACCCCTATTCATGTTGTGAGAGTTCGCGGGATTAATTTCAAAGACTTCCCAACGTCTGGTTCCCCCATGCTCCTTATCCCATCGGACCAGAAAATTTTGCGTCAGTTTTAAACCTTCAATAGTTGAAAGTTTGGGCTGCGTCAGTTTACCCTTTGTGCCTTCCTCAATGAAATCTTTCCGGGCGGAGCCAGCGAATCCACTATTCTCAAAATTCCCGTTAGGTCCGTAATATTTCCTGATCCAGTTTTTGTTCTTTGAATGGTCTTCGTTCAACGCGTCTTCGGGTGGGCTTTTGAACCAATCCGCCTCTTTTAAAGGGCCACCCTTTATGTTAATCTCCCCTTGCGTGAATGCAAGATGGGAGACGTTCACAAACAGCGCGAACATAATGCCTATAACGAACACGAACCGATAAAATTTTCTCATTGCAATTTCCTTCTTTTGTGAATGTAATGATTCGCTGATAGAAATCATTTTAGAGGTTTCATTGCTTCAGTCTTCCCCATGTTGTGGTGAGTTTTCCTTGTGCTTCTACTGTGAGTGCGTCACCGATCTGCGCACCATTTTTACCCTTCAGATGATGCGCATTGCCCGATGCATCTGAGAATTGCTGTGTGCCACCGGGTTCATCAAAATGCCACAACGCGGCTGTCTTTGCGTCATTTTTGAACTTGTCGTCTGGCATAAGTCCTTTTTTGTTGACCTCGTAACGAGCCTCCGTTGAGATGCGGACCTCATCAATATATCCAGTGAAGGAACCCCAAAACCATTTGTTGGCTGGCGGCTGGCCAGGCGGCTCAACTCTTTTTCCAAACCCCCCAAGCACGAAGTCCAGCGGACGCCAAGCACGAGGATCTTTATCATGTCCGAGAGGATCCCCGAGGGGCAGCGTCCATACGAAATCATTGACGATCGTTGTTGTCTGATTCCCATTTGACTGATAAGCGATGTGGTGCCATTGGTTCGGCTCAAGTGGGATCGGGAAAGATAGTCTCTCACCGAACTTTCCATCAATATAGGCATTCATTAGCAAGATTAGGTCCCCCTTCGGGGGCTCAATATTTAGTTCTTTAGCCAGACTATTTAGGTGCGGTTGAAATTCATCGTTCACGATGAGCAGACGCACCTGTTGATGGAGTATTATCAACGTTTCCTTGTTGTCGGGCGGTGTGGTGGGATATATCCATGCTTCAAAGGTGAACTCTTTCGTGCCGTTGGGTAAGGGTCTACCGAAGGTTTCAAAATCCAAAACGGCGTAGTCATCGACCCCGTCGAGGACTAAATAGTTACCCCCGGCGGGTGAAGGGGGTGGCAACGCTTTAGCACTCAGCGGAATTAATGTAAGCAGAAAGAGGCAACCAAAAATTAACTGATTTCGTAAATTTTTCATCTGCGTAGGTTTCCTTGATTTTATAGTAAAGCCTACAATTAAATGGACACTAAAAGTTGGCGAGGTTACATGAATATTAAAAAGTTAATTCGGTAATTTATTAGCGAAGTCCGGTTCGGTTAGAAACCGCACCTACCGGGCCTGGAGAAAATTTTGAGAGCATATTGCATCTCATCCCTATTTTTTCACTGTGCCCCATGTCATTGTTAGCAAGTACGATTGTGGTGAAACTTGTAAAGCATACGTGGGATCGAACCAATCCCCGCCAAAGCTCCAGATATTATCCGTCAACTGGGTCCGAACACCGCTGTGCACATCGATTTTTAAAATCTGATGGGGTCCGTTAATCGCTTGTGTGTAGAGGACTTCTCGTCCATCTGGCGATAACTCAGGGGACCAAGCATACGGACCGGCTTCATCGACAAGTTGGCGGAGACCGGTGCCGTCGCGGTTGACGATGAAGATTGTATTTTTATCCATCCATTCATTGCGATGCTGCCTATCTCGGACAACCGCATGATTGTTCCCAGAAAAGACGAGTTTATTACCTACCGCAGACCAAGAAGGGAGGCGTTGCCATTGTATTGCTTTCTTACGTAGTAATTGTTTTCGCGCGTGTGTGCGGAGATCAACAAATGTAAGGCGGTCTCCTATAATGCAAGCGATTTCTCTCCCATCCGGTGACCACGCTGGATCCGTGCCATCTATGACGAGTTCCTCTTCTTTTTCTTCTCCTAAAGTCGCAATGTAGATAGTGGATCTGGAACTATTCCAGTCGATACCACCGTAAGCGATCTGTTTGCCGTCGGGTGACCATGTCGGATTGCTTTTAGTCGTTTTTCTGTTTTCTTTGAAGACGCGTCGGACATTTGATCCGTCAGAGTTCATCAGATACAGATCGTCAATGCCCCCCTCACGATCAGAGATGAAAAGAATTTGATCACCGCTCGGGGACCAGACGGCTTGTAGATCGTCGGCGGGATGCTGTGTTAAGTTCACCTGTCCAGAACCGTCAGGATTCATAATGAAGACATCATAATTTCCATGCTGTACGGAGGTAAACAAAATTTTGGAGGTCGTTGGTGGTCTTGCGAAAAGTGGAGAAGTGCTTACATTCAGCACCAATAGGCTAACTATGGCACAAACTAACAAGTTCACTGTTTTCATAATTATGCCCCCCATAAAAACTTTAGAAACGTCTTTCGTATGCTACCCTATCGAACAGATTGAAATTTACAAGTCATGTTGGGTGGGTGCGCTCGCGCGCACCCATAACGTCGTTACTTCAAAATCACCATCCGCCGCGTTGCTGAAAAATCCCCAGCGGTAAGCGTGTAAAAATACAAACCACTGGCGACCGGTTCGCCGACTGTATTCCTGCCATCCCAATACGCTGCACGAGTGCGCGAGGTATACCGACCCGCCACCTGATATCCCAGGGACAGTTCACGCACCAGAGTGCCGCGCAGATTGTAAATGGTCATGTGAACCGCTGCGGGTGTTTTTAACTGGTACGGGATCCACGTCTCCGGGTTGAACGGGTTCGGATAGTTGTTCAACAGGGCGGTTTCCGTTGGTGTCAGAAGTGCCAAGAGGTCTTCAAGCACCTCTATCCCTCTCGCCATCGTTGCGTCTTTATGTCCAAGTTGCTTTGCGTCGAGTAACCATCTCTGGACCTCTCCGGCAGTGAGTGTCTCAACGACTTGTGGATGTGCAGCGGGTGCCGATATAGTTATAGTAACACTGAACGCCCCTGCCACCAAGACGAGGTCTTGAATGTTGACCACACCATCTTTATTGACATCCGCCACATCCTGTCCGGTCCCAGTTTTCCCGAACTGCGACACAACGATGATGAGATCTTGGACATTGACGACACCGTCGGCGTTGAGATCGCCTTTGAGTTGGGGTGGTTCCATGAGGGGGGTAGCGGGTGCCAGTTCCCACACCTGAACCGTCCGGTCCCAACTCCCACTCGCCAGCATGCTACCATCCGTGGAGAAAGCCACGGAAGTAACACTATTCCTATGCCCTTTAAGCGTCTGCAGGGGTTCTCCGGTTTTCGCATCCCATAACCGAATCGTGTCGTTATACAACAGAAATGTTCTGTCACTACCGCCACTCACTAACGTGTCACCATCGGGAGAGAATACTACGGAATTGACATCATGCGTATGCCCTTCAAGCGTCATTCTGTGTTGTCCAATTTTCGCATCCCACACCCGAATCGTCCGGTCATAACTCCCACTCGCTAATGTGCTACCATCGGGAGCGAACGCTACGGAAAGGACACCATCCGTATGCCCCTCAAGTGTCTGTAGGAGGTCGCCAGTATCAGCATTCCACACCCGAACCGTATTGTCATAACTCCCACTCGCTAATATGTTACCATCGGGAGAGAACACTGCGGAACGGACATAATCTGTATGCCCCTCAAGTGTCAACTTGTGTTCGCCGGTGTCAACGTCCCACAATTGAACCGTATTGTCATAACTCCCACTCGCTAATGTGCTACTATCGGGAGAGAACGCTACAGAACGAACACCATCCGTATGCCCCTCAAGTGTCTGCAAGAGTTTCCCGGTGTCAGCATCCCGCAACAGAACGTAATTGTCCCAACTCCCACTCGCTAACATGCGACCATCGGGCGAGAACGCTAAGCAAGTGACACCATCCCTATGCCCCTTAAGTGTCAACTTGTGTTCACCGGTGTCAGTATCCCACAGCCGGGTCGTATTGTCCCGACTCCCACTCGCCAGTGTGCGACCATCGGGAGAGAATGCTACGGAAAGGACATCATCGGTATGTCCCTCAAGTGTCAACTTGTGTGGGGCGCTCGGAACACCCTCTGCTTCTGCTGGAATGCTCGTCACTGTTCCGTCTAGCATGAGCCGAAGCGTATTCCGGCTGCTGTATTTTCCCCATACACCATCCACTTTAATCTCGCCAACCCATCTGTATTCACCGGGAAGCGTTATCACATAGCCGTATAATCCGGAAGCTCTTTCTGAATCAGGAACATCGACCCAGGGACTCGTTGAATCATCCCGCCTCTGCCATTTAGAGTTGCGAACTGGCTCAATAAAATCAGTCCTTTGGTTCCTTGTGGAATAAACTATTATTCCTCGACCTCCTGCAAGGGCTACTTGAATTCCGTCCCTGAGTAGGCGGATACTTGATGACGGGGGATACTCGTCCGCGGCCTGACAATAGCTGATGCCTTGCGCACCAACGCTTATCAACACAACAACTAAAATCACTGTTAGGCTTTTTTGATTAACAATTGTGCTTTTCAAAATACCACTCCTTATAATATCTATCCGTTTTCGATTTCACGGCGAAATCGAGGAGATGTGTGGACTGCGATTTGAGGGAACCGATCCGGTTCGGTGTCCTGAAACAGATCCACATTCACAACTAACAACGCACAAATAATCAAGATACCTAACGTCTAACGTCCTTTTAAGGTTTACCTCCATCTTATGCTTGATAATCCGGTCCGTGATGTTCATCATGCCTTTTTATAATTAAAGACACAATTTTTAGAAAAAAATTGTGCATAATTTGAAAAAAAATGAAAAAATTTGAATTTTGATCCTATGAAGGTAAGGAAACCATATCTATCGTGTCTGGGAGTTAACCACTTGATAGGTTAGATAGAGCGTAGCGAAACCCAACGTTCTTTACGTCAAGTGCTGGAAACATGGCGGTAGGTTTGCGTTGGGTTTCGCTATCTTCTTGATTGATAGGACGGTGTAGAGTCGTAAAATATGCTTGGGGTGTCCATATCATTTTCTCAGCTCCGCTCAACCCAACCTACACTGCTATGACGCGTTTTTTCTAAAATTGACACCTATGGTGCGATTAGAAATCTCACCATAGGCATCAATTTAGCGATTTCATACGTCATTTCAAAACAGGGTCTTAACAGATGCCGCCCCTACGGGGCTAAAGCATTGGGGTAAACGTGTTTCTACATAGATGCCGCCCCTACGGGGCTTTATTTTTTTTGATTCCGATTTCTACATAGATGCTGAAGAAATACCCAAGCAAATAAACCCTACGGGACTAAAGAGGGTTCTGAGGTATTAAAGGATTATGACTAAAATCCGGCACAGTTAGAAACAGTGCCTACCGGACCTGGGACTACGACGGTTATTTGCTCTAAAATTGACACTTATGGGGGCGATCCCCTAACTACACCATAGGTGTCAATTTAGGGATTTTTCACGCCATTTTGTAGCAGCGGTTCCACAAATGCTGCAGAAACATCCCAGCAAAAACCCCCTACGGGGCTTTAGGTCTGTGAGATTCCGTTTTTCTACAGAGATACCATCCCTACGGGATTCAAGAGGGTTTTGGAGTTTTCAAGGTTTTTGTGTAAAATCTGGTGCGGTTCATGCAGATTAAGAATTTAATTCGGTAATTGCGGGCAGGTACAAGACCTGCCCCTACAACATTTTTTTTTGGATAACATTACCGAAGTATTTATTTAAACTTCATGAAACCTCGCCAGCGGAGGGGAGAGACAATTTGGGACGGTTGGGAAACCGCACCTACCGTTGTGCTTCAATCGGGATATGAAACACCCCGTGCCATTGTGAAGCAAGGTAAAATTTATCGTTAAGGCTTAGTCGGTTTTGAAGGCATCTTCCTGCACTTGCTCCCAAACACCTGAGTTGAGGCGATAAAGCCCCTCGTTTGTCCCGACGAACACTGTGTTTCCAATCGTAGCGACTGTGTAGATGCGTTTGATCGTTAATCCTTCGTTAAAGGGATCCCACTGTGCCCCCGCATTCGTAGATCGGAAGACCCCATTATCTTGGAGAAAAAGATATATTGTAAAACTCGCTTGTGAACCGGTGCCTTGTGTTTCATCTGTGATGATGAGTCCAACAGCCTGTCCCTCCGGTCGCGGACAAAAAGCATTCCATGTTTCGCCATCGTCCCGTGAAGCGAAAATTTCATCAATAGAGACGACATAAAGAACGCCAGTATGTTCTGCCATAGACATTCGGCTTTCGGGGATTGGTACATTCGTGTTAACGAGCGTCCACGCAGTCGCATCTGTTGTCAATCTGTGGATACCCGTTTGTGTGGCTGCATAGAGGGTGCCGTTGGATGTCGCAAAGATGTCAAAGACGTGACTCCCTGGAGGACCAATCACTTGTGTCCGCCGCGGTGTGGAAGGTATGAGGGAATCTCCTTCTGTCTCGGACGTTAGAAGCCTTTCAGAAGTTTGCAAACCGGCATCATTGTCTTTTCCGGTGGCTCCAGGACGCCCGGGCTGATTTCGCATATCCGGTCTTGAATCCATATCAAGAATGACATCGGTATCAACAATTTCAATGGTGGGTTCAGCTGTTGCCTTGAAACTATACGGCTTCTGAAAACGGACGAGGTATCGGGCACTGACACCTAACAGCAGCAGGACCAAAACAGCCGCCGTGCCAAAAGCTGCCCACGGCAGAAACGGTTTCCCAACCGGAGAGGGTGTGGGTTTTATGTCAGCAACTTGCTGCATGATATTATCGGTCAGGTTAGGCGGTAATTGGACAATCGCAAGCCCTTCCTGAATTAAGAGTTCTTCTTCGTTTTGTAAACGTTCTCGCGCCCGACGAAGCCGACTTTTAATCGTATTCACCGATACACCTAAGAAATCGCCGATCTCTCTGGGAACCATTTCACCGAGATAGTAGAGCGTTACGACTGTGCGTTCACTCTCTGGCAGCTTTTCCAGCAGCTTTTTAACGATTTCATCCCGATGCTCAAGTGCTTCTGTTTCGCGTTGCTCCGATACATAATGGGTATAAGAGAATTCCTCTATTTCTCCTGTGCTTGTTGTTTCCAATGATTGCATCGCAGGTTTGTGTCTTTGGATCCAATTCAGGCAAAGTCGGTTTGCAATGACATAGAGCCATCCAGCAAACTGATGAGGATTCTTGAGCGTCGAGAGTTTCTTGTATACTTGGAGGAAAACGTCTTGCGTAATTTCCTCAGCATAGTGGAAATCGCCGACCTTCCGCCATGCAAGCGCGTGAACACCCTTTTGGTATTTCTGAACTAAAGCACTAAATGCCTTGTCATCTCCTGATAAGATTCTGCGAATTAATTGAACATCGTCTTCCACCATCAAGACCTCCATAACGCGCCAACTATTTAGGGGCGATTTCGGATTGCTTGAGTCTACTCCATTGTGTTATTAGTTTCTCTGGACTCGGTGAAACGTCGAGGAAACCGGACGGCACCCACGCGGGGTAACCATCCTGCGCCGCATGTTTTGTGATTTGGCGTGGGGCACCTCCTGTGACGGAGACGACATAAACATTTGAATCCTTATTCGGGTTGCCCCAAGGATTTTTAATATCTGCATCGTAAGCAATCTGTTTTCCATCTGGTGACCACGCTGGATGGCGGCTCCAAATGTTCATCGGTGTCACGCGCCGCGGATTGCGTCCATCAGCACCCACAATGTAGATACCACTTCCCGCAAGATTAGCAGAATAGGCGATCTGTTTCCCATCGGGTGCCCAACTGGGGGATGCACCTCCACGTTCTGGATTCGCAATGCGTCTGGGACGTTTCCCGTCGGCATTCATCACATAGACACCACTGCCTTCATCGCGATTGGAAAAGAAAGCAATCTGTTCGCCATCGGGAGACCATGCCGGATTTAAATCGTATTTTTCATCGTCAGCAAGTCGTCGTAGATTTTCGCCGTTGATATCTATTTTGTAGATGTCATAATTTCGATCATCTGTTCTGTTCGATGTAAATACGATCCAGTTTCCATCAGGTGACCAGTCAGGGTCGCTATCCCGTCCGGGATGGTTTGTCAACCGCCGAGGTTCTGGTTCATTAAGTTTCATGATATAAATTTCGTGGTTTCCATCCCGGTCCGACTCAAAAGCAAAAGCGTGTCCGTTCGGTGCCCAAGTCACGCGACTGTCATACGCAGGGTGATTCGTCAAGTTGCGTAAATTCTCTCCCTTTGTATCAATGATGTAGATATCCCAGTTTCCCGTTCGGTTGGAGCTGAAGGAGATATACGAAGCCGCCCAAACGTGTACAGTGAACAGAAGTAAATTGAACAGCAATGTTATTCCAAACCCTACTCGGACACATTTCGTTTTCATTTTACACCTCCTCCAGAAAATTCACTATTAAAAATAACGAGTTTGCTTAATGCGTCAACTACTTAGGAACGATTTCAGAGTGTTTGAGTCTACCCCATTGCGTTATTAGTTTTTCCGAACTCGGAGAAACAGAAAGGGAAAAACCAGCAGGCACCCACGTCGGGGACCGCTCTATCGCCGGATGGTGTGTCAACCTACGACGATTGTTTCCGTCTACATCTATGAGGTAGATGTCAGAATTTTCCTCCCACTCAGCACTAAAGACAATTTGATCATTCGGAGACCAAGCAGAAATACCATCCTTCGCCGGATGGTGTGTCAATCTGCGGACATTTCCGCCGTCCGCATTCATCACATAGATGTCCCTATTTCCCAGAAGCCCAGTACTAAAGGCGATCTGTTTCCCATCCGGAGACCATGTGGGAACATTTTCCGCTTGTGCTTGTCTTGTCAGACGTTTGAGTTTACCACCATCAGCATTCATCACATAGATATCAACGTTGTTATCCTCTTTAGCAGCAAAAGCGATTAATTGACCATCAGGAGACCAAGCCGGGTTGTAGTTTCCGTTTCTCTCATGCGTCAGCCGTTGGAGATTTCCGCCATCCGGTTCGATTTTATAGATGTGATGCGTCCCTTCTCTATTAGAGTCAAACGCGATCCATCGTCCGTCTGGAGACCATGCAGGATTCCTGTCATGTTTTGGGTGGTGCGTCAACCGATGGGATACCTTTGTACTGAGATTCATTACATAGATTTCTGGATAGCCATCATGTCGAGTGGAAACATAAGCCATCCGCTGTCCGTCTGGCGAAAACGCTGGAGAAAACTCATGGGCTGGGTGATTCGTCAGTTTCTGGAGATTCTTGCCGTTGATATCCATGATGTAGATGTCATAATTTCCACTTCGATTGGAACTAAAGGCAATGTGCGGAATATCGGATGCGTAGATATATAGGTCTGTCGCAAGCAATAAGTATATTAATATCGTTGTGGCTCCCAACGCTATATAAGTAAATTTCCGTTTCATTTTTATTTCTCCGTGTATGTCATTTAGAAATAGTGCGTTTGGCAATGATGGGTTTAAGGACGTAGAAAGTCCCATACTGTGACATTCTAACTCAAGTTGCTACTTTTGTAGTAGAATCTGTTAGGTTGCGTGTGATGAGCCGCAAACTAAAAGTTTGCGCTACAAAATCCGATCAATCATTAGGTCGTCGTATATCAAATCTTCTGTTACCCCTTAAAGACACAATTTTAAGACGGAAAGGGTGCATAATTGGAAAAAAAGTAAAAAAAAATGAATTTTATAGTAAAGGCCGTAATTATTTATGCACCAACACAAGGGCGAGGATACAATCCTCGCCAGCGGCGGTGGGCGGTTTGTTCCCTGACGAACTGTAAACATATTTTCGGATTTTACTATAATCCAATGCGATTGGGGAAATGTTGGTTAGTCATCGGTTTTCGGTTGACGGTCGGGAATTAGAGTTCCATTAACCCCCCTAACCCCCCTTATCAGGGGGGAATAAGAGGTCGGGAATCGGAGTTCCGTCGTATAGGAGTCGGGAATTAGAGTTCCCTCCTACAAGGCAGGTTGCTTGGAAAGAGAGAAGATATATTTCAATTGTTGGTAGGTGCGGTTTGAAACCGTGCCTACCGAATTTGGGGGTTGAGAAATGTTAACGGAAGATGTAAAAAGGCATAAAGAGGTTCAAGGACGGGAACCTGGGCAAGAAACTGATATTTAGAGAACGGATTTTACAGTTCGTCTTCGATTGAGATATGAAACACCCCGCGCTGTTGCGTAGCAATGTAGAGTCTGTTTTTACTGACAACCAGAGAGACAATTTTATCTGGAACACTTTGAGAAATCCGATTCCACTTGTCATGAGTATCCAAGCGATAGGCACCCGCATCATCAGCACCATAGATTGTCGTACCATCCACGGCAAAGTCGTCTATAATAATCCGTTTACCCATTCTATCGGTGAGTGCGCGCCAGTGCGCGCCGGTTTGCGAGCTTAAGACCCCTTCATCAGTTGAGACGTAAACCGTAGAACCGGCAAACACTATCTTCCTGAAGTGGGTAAAGTGAAGCGGAAGGGTTGGTGTAATATTTTTCCAACTCTTTCCACCATCGAGCGATTGAAACAGCCTACCATTCCGTTTACCGACATAGATGGTTTCTCCTGAAACCGCTAACTTGAAGCCTCTATCAGACTCATGAAGCGGGTCATTGGTATCTATTAATCCAGTGTCTTCCCATTCCGAGTCGCCGGGTTTCCACTTGAAAAGCCGTTGCTTGTATTCCACGTAGAACGTTTGTCCATTGACTGCAAACCCGCCAATTTCGTTATGTTCAAAGGCGAAGGAGAATGTTGCTGGTGGGTTCTCGTTTTTTTCAGGGTCATTAGGCAAGGGCTTTTGTTTCGCTTCTTCGGCACTTGTCCACAGCTTAATCAAGGAGGATTCTCTTTCAAAAGTGGGGGCTTCCTGAACTGGGACAAACACGTCGTCACCTGCAGATGAATGGAAAACGCGAAAGCCGTCATCGTCACGAGCAATTCCGTAAAGAATGTCGCCAGCAGTCGCTACTTGTGAGACAAGGGAAAGATTCTTCCCGTCTGCTCCGAGCGGTTGATCGTTGGAACCGATCTGCACGGTTTCCCACGTCTCGCCACCGTCAACGGATTGAACAAGATCCATGCCAGTCTGTGCATACAATTTGTCGTTGCAAGCGGTCAAGTCCTGTATAGTTTCCATTATCCCATTCATAAATGGGTGCCAAGATTCACTTCCATCAATTGTGCGATGAATACCGTGGGAACTGACTTGGTAAAAAGTGTTTTCGTCCACTGCTACAACTCCGTGTGGTAAAAGTGTTGTTTCACCAGTACCCTCCACAATCACCATACCATGTGTACTCATGAGAGGAGATTCATTTTTAGGCGTTATTTCAGTCCACGACGCGCCTAAGTCGGTCGAGTGGAAAATTCTGCTTGTGCTCTCGTCGTACCAAGGTGTTCTCGAAAGTATGAGTCGTTCCACATGCTCTCTTGACATTGACTTAAACGGTCCCAGTGGCAAAAAATCAGAGTTCATTCCAACATAGAGGTTGTTTTCAAACCCTATCAGGGAATGGACAGGTTCCGACGTACCGACTGATAATCGTTGCCAAACATCTGAATTGAGGCGATGGAGCCCCTCGTTGGTGCCAGCAAATACCGTATTTTCAACCGCCGCTACTGCGTAAACACTTTGGTCTGTGAGTCCATTCTCCAAAAGGTTCCACTGCGCACCAGCATTTGTGGATCTGAAAATGCCTTTCGTGTGAAGGGCGAGATACATTATAGGACGCGCGTTTTGGTTATTCCCTTGTATCTCATCTACAACGATAAATCCAACAGCCTCTCCCTCTGGTCGAGAGCAAAGGACATACCACGTTTCGCCATTGTCGGTTGAAGCGAATATTTTCTCACTGGAAACAATATAGAGGGTATTGCCATGTTCTGCCATTGGCATTCGGAGCATGGTGGTTGGCACGCTCGTGCTGGTGAGCGTCCACGCAGTTGCTTCTGGCGTTAGCCTATAGATCCCCTTTGATGTAACAGCATAAAGCGTTTTCTCAGATGTTGCAAAGATGTCACGCACGTGTCCGCCTAACGGTCCATTTGTCCGAGTCCACTGAGAGATGGAAGGTCTGAGTGAATCCGTTGACGTATTGGACGCTAAAGTTGTCTCAAAGGTCTGCCCGTCACCGCTGCTTTTATTGGGGTTAGTAGCACGTCCAGCCTGATTCCGCACAGCGGGTTTCGCATGAGTATCAAGGACGATGGGTGCGTCAACAATTTCAATGATAAATTCAGATTCTGCCTCAAAACTGTACGGCTGCTGAAACCGAGCGAGATATTGATTGCTCGCACCCAGCAGCAGCATAATCAAAACCGTAGCTGCACCAAAAGCCGCCCATGGAAGCAAAGGTTTCGCAACCGGGGGGCCTGTCGGTTTCATGTCAGCGACCTGTTGCATGACGCTCTCAATTAAGTTGGTAGGTAATTGAACACCACCGAGGACTTCACTAATTAAGAGTTCGTCTTTCTCTTGTAGACGTTTTCGTGCCCGATGAAGCCGACTATGAACCGTCTTCACAGATACACCTAAGAATTTACCGATTTCCTTCGATGTCATCTCACCGAGATAATAGAGGGACACTACTGTGCGCTCACTCTCCGGCAATCTCGCCAGAAGTTTTCTGACGATTTCGGTGCGATGTTCGGAGGCTTCTGTCTCGCGATGTTCCGAAACATGGCGGGTGTATGATAATTTTTCTATTTCTGCGGTGGATGTACCGTCCAGCGATTGGATTGCTGGTTTTTTCTTGCGCAACCAATTCAGGCAAAGTCGATTTGCGATGACATACAGCCATCCGGCAAACTGGTTGGGGTTCTTGAGTGTTGAGAGTTTTTTGTATGCCTGAAGGAAGGTGTCTTGTGTTATCTCTTCAGCATAGTGAAAGTCGCCAATCTTCCGCCACGCAAGCGCGTGGACACTCTTTTGGTATTTTTTAACTAAAATACTGAACGCTTCATCGTTGCCTGACAAGATACTGTGAATCAACTGAACATCATCTCTTACCATCAGAATTCTCCATGATTAATGAATAGTTTTGGTCGTTTTGAACATGTATTAGGCACTGCTGGCGAGGTTTGAAACCTCGCCAGCAAAGGAAGCTGCGTAAGTCCTGTAATGAATGGTTTTGGTCGTTTTGAACAGACCCAGTAACATGGTGAAACTCTACTTCTATTATCATAGCAATACAAACACTGTTTTTCCAATAAATTCTCGTGGAGAATAGAGTGAAACCCAACAATTCGCACTAACCTACCTATTTCGTTAAAGTGTTGGATTTCACCCATAGTGCTAAAACCGTAACCTTTTCTCCTTAAATATCCATACGGAAGAATTTCAGAAACGCCACGGTTGTTAGCACGATTGCAAAGAAGCAGAGCAGCAGTAGATCCAGTGCGGCGTGTTGGAGCGTTTCTGCCAAGGTTGCTTCAGCGACCGGTGGAGGCGGCATCGGAGACTGGATTTCTTCTATATGGGTAAGATTCCCTGGGTCTTCTGACATTTTGCTGAACATTTCCGTATCAAGTGTCTCATAGTAGCGAGTTCCCGTTTGGAAGTAAGTGTTTTTTTTCGCCTGACCGGTTTGTGTGGTATCCGTTGCAAGAAAAATGAAGGAAGCCGTCGGTGTGATTCGGGAGAAATTTACACCGATTGCATCTTGGTGTTTTCTTTCTCGCTGATAACGCCTATCGAGTTGCGTCGCGAGGTCCCGGTATTTTAACCGAGCCTCCTCTTCAAGCGGTGCCATCTTCTCATTCATTTTCTCGTAGTGTTCTGGACCTATTGTAAAGACGGCGGTCCCTCCCGGCGCGGGGTTAGATTTCATCATTTCAGATAACACTTCACCCATCATTTTGCCTCTTTCCGCTTCGAGGGTAGCACGCAATTCTGCTCGCCTCGCTGTTTTTTCCCTGTAGACACTCTCCGCTGTTGAAGTTGGCGCGACGATTTGTGCCGCGAGAAACCCGACACGCGGTAAAATCAGAACAGCAAACACCCAGACAGTAAAAGCAACGATGAGGGCTGTCTTGGCACTGTCGAAATAAATTGAGATCACCGCCCCTACCGCAAAAAAGACCGCAATGTAGAGCAGCGAGACAAAGATAAGACACAGGATTCGCAGAAAAGTGTCCGATTCAGATAGTGGAAATCCTTGCAAAACGAGCACGAGTAAACCGATAATTACCGAGATTAAGAACGGAAGGATGAAGACGAGGTATCCACCGATGAGTTTGCTCCACAGAAAGATATCGCGTGGCAGCGCATTGGCGAGTGTTATCCGAAGTGTTCCTGCTTCTCTTTCGCCCGCGACGGCATCAAACGTAAACAACAATGCCAGTAGACTAAAGACAGTACTGACGACAAACACGAAATCGAGATGTCCCAAAAGAAAGGCTATTGGCGCGGTAGACAGTGACGCTTCACCCCGTGTTATTCCGTTGCGTGTCATACCGAGATAACTTGGAAGGGCAGATTCTAAACCCGTCGCAAACACACTTAAAGGTGTCGGTTTAAGAATCAACTTGGAAACTTCAAAATTCGGATCCGTCGACGCTTTTGCAGTAAAGCTAAAGTAGTGTTTCGGACCTGCCGATTCCTTACCATTTTCGTCTTCGAGAGTGTCTTCGTCTTTGAGAATTTCTTGTTCTTGATAGTCGATTTGGCGTTTGAGGTAATGATGGTAATTGATATGTAAATTGAGTGGTATGAGTAATACACACATCAGTAGCAGGGCAACAAACCGAGCACTCAGAATGTGATGCATCATCTCTTTTTGAATCAAGGTCATTAACATTGGCGTATCTCCATTCTCATGAAAAGTGTAAAAAAAATCCAGTACGAAGTAAGCGTATTAGAATTATCAGAATTTGCTCTTACAATCCCAGTGAATTATAGTAAAACCTGTAATTACCTATACATCAACACGAGGGCGAGGTTCATGAAGATTAAGAATTTAATTCGGTAATGTAGGGCAGGTACAAGACCTGCCCCTACAATCGTTTTCCTCAACTTGATGTTTTCTCCTCAAATATCTGTACGGAAAAATCTCAGAAACGCCACGGTTGTTAGCACGACTGCGAAGAAACAGAGCAGTAGCGCATCCACAATTGATCGACGGAGTGTCTCTCCTAAGGTTGTCTCCTCCAGCGCGGTGGGCTGTGGAACTTTGACAGGGGGCTTGTAATGCTCGGACGGGATATGATCTGAAATTTTGCTGAACACATCCATGTCAAGCCTATTCCAGTAGCGATTTCCTGCTTGCAAGTAGTCGCTTCTTTTCCCTTTCCCCGTCTGTGTCAAGTTCGTAGCGAGATAGATTAAAGAAGATGTGGGTGTCATTCGGGAGAGCGTCTCACCGATTTGCTCTTGTCTTTTTGTTTCACGTTTGTAATCTCGGTCAAGTTTATCAGAGTAGTTTTGGAATTTTAAGCGATATTCCTCTTCAAGCGGTCCCATGCGCTCAGCAATTTTTTCCCTATTTTCCCCCATTCCCGGTACTACTACCGTCATTCTGCGGCCCATTTCATCCGTTACTTCTTCTCCTTTGAGCTGAATTTTATCTCTTTCCTTTTTAAGCACCGCGTTAAAATCCTCTTGCATGGCTGCTTTCTCCATATAGACGCTCTGCGGTGTTCGGGTCGGGGTAATGAGTTTGGCGGCAAGGAACCCAACGCGTGGTGTAATCAGCACCGCAAATACCCAGACAGTAAAGGCAATGATGAGAGCCGTCTTGGCACTATCCAGATAGATAGAAATCACCGTCCCTATCGCGAAAAACACCGCAATATAAAGCAAGGAGGCGAGGATTAAACCGAGTACCCGTGGAAAAATATCGGACTCACCGAGCGGAAATCCTTGCCAAACGATCATCAGTAAACCGAAGATAAATGATACCAAGAACGGAACAACAAACACAAGGTATCCACCAATCAACTTGCTCCATAGGAATACGTCGCGCGGGAGCGCGTTCGCTAAGGTAATTCGCAACGTCCCTGCTTCTCTCTCCCCAGCAACGGCATCGAATGTAAACAGCAACGCCAGCAGACTGAAAACTGTACCTATCACAAAGAGAAAATCGAGATGTCCCAGTAGATAGGAAAGGGGTGAGGCAATTAAAGCGTCGGGTCCCTGTGTGATCCCATTGCGGGTCATCCCCAAATAACTCGGTAGCACGTTTTCCAGTCCGTTTGCGAAGACGCTCAAAGGGGTCGGTTTGAGAAAGACTTTGGAAACTTCCTCTTCCGGTTCAGGTGGTGACTTCGGGTCCACTTCCGCCTCTTCAATGTTTGCGCGTTTAATCGCTTCTTGGTAGTCCACTAAATTTTGGCGATAATTGCTGTAATTGATATGCAAGGTAAGCGGAACAAGCAAGAGACACATCAGCAGAAGTGCTACAAATCGGGCACTCAAGATGTGGTGCATCATCTCTTTCTGAATCAGGGTCATTAACATTATCGCATCCTCATTCCATGGTAAAGTATCGTGAGATTTGAAACAAAATAATCGTGTAACACTATCCTTCAGTTCTTAAAGACACAATTTTTTCCGGAATGCTTGCATAATTTTGAAAAAAGATCAAAAAATCTGAATTTTAATCTAAAAATTGGTAAAACGACTTAAAGATATGAGAAATGGAGAAAAGAACAAAACATTTGACATTTTTTCACTTTAATTATAAGATGTAGGCAATCTGATAGCGGTTTCTCCCAATCCAACGAAACCGAAACGTGAGAACGGTATTCCATTGAAAGCTACCAACGTGAGGTCCCTCCTCACAGTGAACGTATCGGAGGTGAACATGTCACAGAACGATGTTGCGTTAATGGCGCACCTCATGCGCCGCGCAGGGTTTGGCACAACCCGCACCGAACTGGAAGCCTACGTTGAAAAAGGCTATGAGAACGTAGTTGACGACCTCGTCCATCCCGAACGCGGGACCCCCATTGATGAAGATATTTTAGACCGCTACTTCGGCAGTGAAGGGGGTTATGTCGGAACTTGGATTTATCGGATGATGAACAGTAGATGCCCGCTTCAAGAGAAGATGGCACTCTTCTGGCATCATGTCTTTGCAACGGGACTGGGCAAGAATCAGCACATCCTTGCATCCACGAACCAGATTGATCTGTTCCGAAGCGTCGGTATGGGGAAAATGCGAGACATTTTACTCGAACTCTCCAAAGATCCGGCGATGATCTTCTGGCTCGACAACAACGAAAATCGCAAAGGCGAACCCAACGAGAATTACGGTAGAGAACTCCTTGAACTTTTCTCATTAGGTGTGGGTAACTACACAGAAGATGACATTAAGAACTGCGCTCTCGCCTTTACAGGCTGGACATTCGGACAACCGATTCCATTGTACCCCCACGGTTACTACGCGCCTCCTTTTCTCTTCGTTGAGGAGGAACACGACAATAGCGAAAAAACCTTTTTGGGGCATACCGGAAACCTCAACGGCGATGACATCATTGATATTATTGTCGAGCAACCCGCTTGTGCGAGATTCATCTCCAGACACCTTTACAACTTCTTTGTCGCAGATGAACCGCAGGTACCGTCGTGGAATGTGACACCGCCGCAGGACCCGGACGCAATTGAAACACTCGCGGACGCATTCATGGCATCTGATGGACATATATCCCATGTTCTCAGTGTCCTCTTCAATGCCGACTTCTTCAAAGAAGCCCAATTCAAGAAGGTAAAAAACCCGACGGAACTCGTTACGGGAATCCTGAAACTGATAGGGACCTGCCAAGGTCCACAACCGGGGATGGCGCAATATGCGAGTGCTACCCAATTGATGGGACAGAAACTTCTCGATCCGCCCACCGTAGAAGGATGGCACACCGGTAAAGAGTGGATTGATGGCGGTCTGCTAACTGCCCGCGTCAATTTTGCCGTTCGTGAAGTCAGCGATGCGTCGAAACCGGGCATTCAGGATATTATTACACGCTTGAAAAATAATGGAAATCCGCTCTCACCAGAAACATTTGTGGAGAGTTGCCTCGAATTTGCGGGTCCATTGGTGGTGGGAGATACGACGCGTCAGTATTTGACCGAATTCGCTGAGGTGAACGGTGAGATTGATTTTAGAGATGATGCTGCTGCGGAGGAGAACCAAACCCTGCTCGTCAGTATGCTCCAGTTAATTGTTGCATCAAGAGAGTATCAACTTGGCTAACCTTTTTGTAGCCTTGGACCGAACATAGGAGATGTTGCTATGAATACTACGAAAAAAGCCCCGGTCCTCGTCGTTGTGCAACTCAGCGGTGGCAACGACTTCATGAATACGCTCATTCCCTACACAGCCGGGATTTACCACGATTCACGTCCAGTTGTCGGCATCAAATCGGAAGATGTCCTACCGTCAGAAGTGGACGACGCTTTGGGTTGGCACCCGCAGGCTGCCCCGCTGAAAGAGATGTTTGATGCCGGTAATGTCGCCGTTGTGCAGGGCATCGGCTACCCCGATTCAAACCGATCGCATTTCAGGGCGATGGATATCTGGCATACTTGTGAACCGCTGAAAATCGGTGATGAGGGGTGGGTCGGTAGGCTTGTCCGAGAACTTGATCCACAGAGCCAGAACGTCTTAACAGGTGTCAGTTTCGGACAGGGACTGCCGCGCGCCTGTGCACTTTCAGGTATTCCTGTCACCTCTGTCGGTGACTTGGATAACTACGGACTGATGACCAGCATTGGCGATGAAGGGCACCGCACAAAAGCACTTGACGTATTCAAGAAGATGTATAGCAGCACGGTCGGCACCGGCATCGTGATGGACTACCTCAGCCAGACCGGATTAGATGTGATTAAAGGTGCGGATGAACTCAAGAAGGCACCGGCGATGTACAAGTCCGAGGTGGAATATCCACAAAACGCAATCGCAAAAAGCCTGCGAGATGTCGCACGCGTCCACCTCGCTGATCTCGGCACACGCGTCTTTTACACGCAGCACGGCGGTTATGATAACCACGCCAACGAGGTACCGACACATCCACGACTCCTGACAGAACTGACGGAAGCCATCCAAGCGTTCTTCACCGACCTACGGTCACAGAACGCCTCTGAAGAGGTCGTCATGTACGTCTTCACAGAATTCGGTAGACGTATCCGAGACAACGCCAGCGGCACGGATCACGGAACCGGCGGTGGTGCGTTCATCATCGGCGATCGCGTGAAAGGTGGACTTTACGCCGAATACCCATCTCTTGATCCGTCCCGTTGGGTACATGGTGAAGACCTTGAACACACTATCGACTTCCGTGGTATATACGGAACGCTTTTAGAGCAGTGGATGGGTGTAGACCCAACGCACATCGTCGGCGGGAATTTTGAACAGATTCATCCCTTTTCAGTGTAGCTTGCAAACTGAAACTTGCTATTAAATGACGTAGGACAACGGGAGGAGGCATATTATGGGAAGACCGTACGGCTTGCTGCGTGCCGGGTTTCCATTTCATAAGACCCTAAGCATGCGGCGCACGACGAATTTTCCGATCGACATCGCAATCGGAAAAGAGGGACGTATATATATTATGTGCCGTAGCGACGGCACCGCAATGATCCGAAAATACACCGTTGAAGACGAAGACCTCGGCACAATGGGTGGTTACGGACAGGGTGACGGGCAATTCACATGGCCCGTAACGATTACCTCTGACAGTGAAGAAAACCTCTATGTCTCCGATGAATACTTGCATCGGATTGTCGCCTTCAACAGCGAAGGTGAACACATCGGTACATGGGGGGAACACGGCACCGATCCGGGACAACTCAACGGTCCCGCTGGCATCGCCTTCGACCCGGAAGAGAATCTCTACGTCGCCGATAGTCTGAGCCACCGGGTACAGAAGTTCACGAAAGACGGCAAGTTCCTCTTCGGATGGGGGACTTATGGCGACGGTGAAGGTGAATTTAACATGCCGTGGGGTGTTGCCGTAGACGAGCTCGGTGATGTCTATGTTGTTGATTGGCGAAACGACAGGGTGCAGAAGTTCAATGCCGAGGGAGAATTCGTCTTCGCATTCGGCAAGTCCGGCAGCGGCAACGGTGAACTCAACCGTCCTGCCGGGATTGATGTTGACCTGCACGGCGACATCTATGTTGCTGACCGAGGCAATGACCGCATTCAACTCTTCAACGCCGAAGGGCGGTATGTGCAGAAGTTCCTCGGTGATGCCACACTGTCAAAGGTGTCACTGGCTTACATGATGACGAACGCCAGTCCAAATCGGATGCGAGACATGGCGGATTTGGAACCGCAGAAATACCTACGTTCCCCCAAATCCGTTGCTGTCAGTGATGATGGATTGATGTTCGTACCTGACTTTGAATCCTACCGGGTTCAGGTTTATCGGAATATGGCAGTGCCGTTGACAGAGCAGGAATTTAGCCCACCCCGTAGGTCGGTTACACTACATCAGGAGTAAATGTCAAGTCATTAGGCAAAAACCATATTCTCTTAGCAGAGCCAGGCGTGTATTCTATACGCTTGGCTTTTTTGTATGCTGACGAAGGAATGAATCTTAAAAACCCAATTGAAAGCGAATCTTACGTCAACCAAAAAATCCAATTAAACGTTGAATTGTTGCGTAATATATGAACAGAGGTTAAAATGACTGCATGAAGCCAAAATTCGTTATAGTTCTGGCTATATTCATTACTATGCCACTGTCCGTTTTTGCGCAAACCGGTGATGTCCAAGGAACCGTCTATCAGCAAAGCACTGGAAAATCCCTCGCAGCTGCTGATGTCCGCATTACCGAAACCGACCAGAGTCAAAAAACCGATGAAAACGGTATCTTCCGCTTCACAGAACTTCCCGAAGGCACCTATACTTTTGTTGTTACGCATCCGCTTGAACCCCAACCTACGGAAATCTCTGTTGACATCAGCAGCGGTGATACCACCAAAGTCAAAATACATCTCGGACCAGCCTTTAAACTCGAAACAGTCGTGGTAGAAGGACGACGGCTTCCACCAACGGTGAGTCGCACGGAAATCCGTGGCAGTGAGCTCCTACGTATCCCCGGCACCACCAACGACGCGCTCAAAGGATTGATGACGCTCCCAAGCATCGGTATCCCAAACGATTATTTGGGCATCCTCTACATTCGCGGCAGTGGTCCCAGCGACACCATTTACTATCTTGACAGAACACCTTTCGGTTATCCTTTTCACTACGGTGGACTCGTTTCAACAATCAACTCTGACATCATTGAGGACATTCATATATACGCCGGTGGTTACGGTGCCGAATTCGGGTTAGATTCACAGACTGTACTTGATATCCGCTCCCGCGACCGGACAGACAAACGGAGGTTGAGCGGCAAGTTTAACCTTAACGTTCTCTATTCCGAAGGAATGCTTGAAGGTAGAATCGGCGATAAAGGCTACTTTCACGTCGCCGGAAGGCGGAGTTATTTTGATTTCATTGCTGGAGTGTTTCTTGAAGATTTGGTGTGGCCCTACTTCTCCGATTACCAAGTCAAATTTGTCTATGAGCTTGCCGAAAACCATCATCTCACTGTTAATGCCTTTGGAACAAACGACCACTTTCATATCAGACCAAGTGCTACAGTGATATCTGACTTTTCTGCGTACTTCAGAAACGGTTTTGAAGCGCAAGGTATCCATCTCCGTTCAGAGTTCACTGAAAACCTAACATCCAACATCTCTTTCACCCACGCCTTCACTTTTCTTAATACGGATTTTGAGGCAATTTTCGGTGAATCTTTCTTAACGGAGGTGGACGGCAGAGAAATAGAACCAGAACTTATATCCCAAAGATCCATATACAACAACATAAAGGTTAATGTTCCAATCTATACACTCCGTGGAGATGTCTCTTACCAGCTAACGCCTAAGTTCCAATTTGAACCCGGAGTGCTCTTCACATTTAGCCCAGCAAAGAGTTTTGGAGACCGAGGCATAATATATGAAGGGTTAACCGATTCAGATATATTTTCCATATTGCATGAAGATGAAGAATTGATGAACAGCGATAACGAGTTCTATCAGATAATCCGCCCTGGGGCAGATCGCGATGAGTTCTGGTACGATTTTCGACGCTCAGAAGGGTATCTACAGGGACGATACGATCCACTCTCATTTCTGTCGCTCGCGCTTGGTATACGGTTCGACTATTTCAATCTAACGGAGGAACTCTCCGTTCAACCGCGCGGAAGTTTGAGTGTAAAACTTTCCAATAACGCCACGCTCCGCTTTGCTTACGGGACTTATGAACAGAGTCCATTGGCGTATCAAGTGCTTGCCGAGAATGGAAACAGAGACTTAAAATCCAGCACTGCGAACCACTATATTATGGAGTTTGAACACGATATTTCATCACAAACAGAACTCAAATTCGCAACCTATTACAAAGGCATACGGGACTTAGTAACGGCAAGTCAAACCGAACGTGTTAATAATGTTGACGCGCAAATTGCACCTAATTATCTTAATCAAGGCACGGGATTTATAGGTGGTGCAGAGGCATTCCTAAGGCACCGCGTTAATGAAAAGTTCTTCGGTTGGTTCTCTTACACATGGACACATAGGGAACAGCGCACACATCCTGATGCCCTTTATGAACCACACATCTTTGATAACACACATATTATCAGTCTCGTCGGTAACTATAGCATCAGCCCAACTTTTGAGATTGGCGGGAAATGGCAGTATTCAAGCGGGACAACCGGTGCGCATGTAAGCGAAATTCTTCTCATCCAAGATCCAATAACACGAGGCATGCAACCTATTTTCACTGATGTTCAGGGCGTGGCGGAAATACCTTTGGCATCGTTACCCTCCTATCACCGATTAGATCTGCGTGTGAGTAAAACATGGGATCGTAAAGGGTGGCAAATAGGTGGATTTCTCGAGATTCTGAATGTTTACAATCGTAAAAATACTATCAAGTTTTATAATCCGGCGGGTGACGATGTACAGGAAGCACCCCAACTTCCCATCATCCCCTACGGCGGCTTGACAATCGAGTTCTGAATCCAAACGATCCAATACCATTAAACCCCGTTCCACCATCGCTGGTGAGGATCCTATCCTCGCCCTTTCCCAACCGACAACTACCACCCATAAACATACCCGAGACGATCTACACGCTTGGCTTTTCTGCGTCCTGCTGGCGAGAAAATAAACTTAAGTAAACTAAAAATTTGAAGATTACGTTAGAAAAGGCATTGTTGATTTTGCATCACAGACTTGCTGACTCCGACCTATCTTTTGGCGAGTTAGAATCCGAACGCTGTCCAAAACTTATGTTAACTTGGACACAACCAAACAAAACGGAGGTTAATGTTTCCATCATGGAAAAGCCATTGTCTATTCTATTTTTGTTGGTGCTTACTGCCTTACCTGCTCTTGCCGAAACCGGCGATGTTCAAGGCACCGTCTATCAGCAAAGCACAGGAAAACCCCTTGCATCCGCTGATGTCCGCATTACCGAAACAGAACAAACGCAAAAAATCGATGAAAACGGTGTCTTCCGCTTCATCGAACTCCCCAAAGGCACCTATACTTTTGTCGTTACCCATCCGCTTGAACCCTTACCTACAGAAATCTCGGTTGACATTAGCAGCGGTGATACCACCGAAATCAAAATACACCTCGGCGCAGCCTTTAAACTCGAAACAGTGGTGGTGGAAGGGAAACGCCTCCCCCGCACGGTGAGCCGAACGGAAATCCGTGGCAGCGAACTTCTACGGATTCCAGGTTCCGCCAATGACGCACTCAAAGGACTAACGACTCTCCCCAGTATCGGCATCCCAAACGATTACTTTGGCGTGCTTTACATCCGTGGGAGTGAACCGGGCTCCAACCTCTACTATTTGGACAGGACCCCCCTCGGTTATCCATTTCATTGGGGCGGTTTGTTGTCAACCATCAGTTCAGAAACTATTGAAACAATTGACATCTACGCTGGCGGATACGGCGCGGAATTCGGATTGGATTCTCAAGCGGTGCTTGACATCCACGCACGCGACAGCATTGCAGAGCGGTTCGATGGGAAATTTAACCTTAATATTTTTTATTCTGAAGGGTTGCTTGAAGGAAAGATCGGTGAAGAGGGATACGTTTCCGCCTCAGGACGGCGAAGTTACTTTGATCTCATCGCTGAACCGATTTATGAAAGCCAAACGGGAAACACGCAACAGTTTCCCCATTTCTCGGACTATCAACTCAAATTTGTCTATCCACTGACTGAAAACCACAGCCTCACACTTAATGCATTCGCCGCAACCGACCATTTTCATGTTGAGACAGAGGAAGAGGAAGATGATGAAATGGAAATAGACGATCCTTTTGAGTCCTCTGCCTTTTTCAAAAATGGATTTAACGGGCAGGGCATCCACCTACGTTCAGAATTCACCGAAAATCTCACATCCAATCTATCACTGACCCGTTCACTCAATTTTCTTGATATAGACTTAGATGCGGTTATATCAGAGACTACCCTTACAGATGAAAACGATGAGATAATCTCTAAATACAGGGATTCTATCGAGTATAACTTAAAGGTTAACGTCCCCGTCTATACCCTCCGCGAAGACGTGTCCTACAAGCTAACACCTAAGCTCCAGCTTGAACCGGGGTTTCTCCTGGCGTTCAGTCCAGCAAACAGTACGGAGCATTCCAGTTACCCATCATTTGAAGAAGAAGTACCAGATGACGAGACAGTGAGCGAATTAATGCGGACGGATCCCACCAAAGTAACGTTTGACGATGATGGAACCCCGCGGATACGCGCGACTGAAACCAGAGACTACGAATTTGGACACGATTTACAACGCGCCGAAGGCTATCTACAAACACGATACGACCCGCTACCCGCGCTTTCAGTCGCGCTCGGTATACGGGTCGATTATCTCGATGTGATAGAGCAGGTTTCCATTCAACCCCGTGGGAGTATAAGTATCAAGCTTCCGATCGGTTCTAACCTCCGATTCGCTTATGGACATTATGAACAAAGTCCACAACTGTCCGAGCTGCTATCAGAGAACGGGAACGCAGCGTTAAAATCGAGCCTTGCACGTCACTATATCATGGAAATAGAACACGAACTTTCATCACGCACCGAATTCAAGTTTGCTACCTACTACAAAGACATCCAGAAACTAATAACACCCGATGAGGTCTCAAATTATCTCAATCAAGGCGTTGGGTACGTCGGCGGTGCAGAATTGTTCCTACGGCACCGGATTCCAGATAAATTCTTTGGCTGGATTTCGTATGCCTACACGCACGCCGAGCGTCGAGAAAATCCTGATGTTACATATCAACCTTACCTTTTCGATAATACACACATTGTTAGCATTGTGGGAAACTATAACTTTAGTCCGGATTTTGAGATCGGCGCGAAGTGGCAGTATCTCAGCGGTACCGCCGAAGCACCTATCAACTCCATCGTTCTCATCCAAGATCCGGTGACGCGCGGATTGAACCCTCTCTTCGCAAGTTTTAGCCGCCTCTTAGGTGCTAAACTGACCCCTTATCACAAGTTAGATTTGCGGATAAGTCACAAATGGAACTTCATGGGCATGAAGATAGGCGGATTCATCGAAGTTCTCAATGTATACAATCGCAAAAATACCATTGAGTTTATCCAGAATGAAGGAACATTTGAAGTACAAGGGGAGGAAGTCACAATTGAAGAACGCGAGGTCGGAACAGCCAGGCAACTTCCATTGCTGCCTTATGTTGGGTTGACGCTTGAATTTTAAATCCAAATCCGAGATTTGCCATTTACGAGGTGTTCTGGTATAATACCGCTGTAGTAGGGAGCGCACACCCCCACACGCGTCCAACAAGGAGAGATACTTATGAAAATCTGGATTATTTTTGGTATTTGCGTTCTGATGCTCACCGGCTGTACGAGTGCTGAGTACCAAAAGATGCAAGCAGAACGCGATCAGCTGCTCAAAAATTACGAAGACCTCCGCGACGAGCACAACGAACTCAAACTCAAAACCGATACAATCGAAACGCTGTTAGGGAAGTGGAGGTTTTTAAATCTTGAAATCGAAGAAAGCGATGTCACCGAAGAGGTTGCAAAAGCCAAAGCCGCACTTTATGCCCTTGACTTGAAGAATCTCACGCTTAAATTCTTTGAGGAAAAAGGTATCTATAATTACCGCGGCAAAAACGGTGATACGGAGGTTTTCGGACAATTTACTATCATCACTGTCCGGTACGGCGATGAACCCTTCCCATTCATCCGGTTCATCAGACGCTCCGGCCCTGAGATACCCCAATTCCTTTTCGCAGCAAGTTCCGACAGAAAACCGCTCGGTCTATCAGGCGCGCCGGGACTTGACACAGCAAACGAGATTAGTATTTCGGTTAAGCCTGACGGGCTGTATCTCACAATGCACGGCAAGATGCAATTAGGTCCCAGCGGTTGGGTCCAAAGTGGTGGCGTGCGGTGTTATTTTGGGAGGGTTGAAAAATGAAAATCCTAACTGCTTTCAGCCTGCTAATGCTTGTTTTTGCAGGGTGTACCAATGCCAAATACCAAGAGATGCAAAACGAACGTAATAGCGTCCGCGCTGCCTTTGAAGATGCTCGCAGAAAACACGACCCGCGGACAATGGAACTTGCTTTAACTGACGAACTTCTTGGCACATGGGAGTTATTGAGTTTGGAAGTTGAAGAAGGTGATGTCAGCGAAGAAATAGCGACATTAAAATACGATATTCATGCGACGGCTCGCAAAAATTTGACCCTTGAATTTTTTATGGACCGAAATGTCTTCCGCCGATACCGCGGGAAAAATGGAGAGGCAGAAGTAACAGGAAGTTTCAAAATTAGCCCACTCCGCTATGGCGGGGAATTGTTCCCCTTCCTGCGAACCTTTCGGGACACAGGTGAGAAATTACCTCAATTCATCTCTGGCATGGCACAAAACAGGCTTGAAACAGGAGAGAGTGTCTCTATGAATATTAGCCCGCTATCAAATTGGTTGGGCATCTCAGTTACGGAGGACAGATTGCACATAATTTTGGACGGTGCAATGCAACTAACTCCAAACGGCTGGGCACAAAGTGGAGGGATCCGTTGCACTTTCAAACGGGTTAAATAAAACCGTATTAAGGAGAGAAAACCGTGAAAATGTTAACACCGCTCGCTATCCTCGTATTCGTGTTTACAAGTTGTAATAGTGCGCTATATCAAGAAGGACGGCAGGAAAGCAAAGATGCAATCGAGAATTACGAAGATGCGCGCATGAAATATGATCCAGAAAAAATGACAAGCGAGATAAAGGCGCAGCTGATCGGTAAATGGCAGCTGATCGGCATAGAAGTTGAAAAAGAGACCATCAATGCACAAGCGACGAACCCAAAATCCGAAAGCGGCGAAACAGTCTCCTCCTCCGATACCAATGTACAAACGCCAACAGCACTCGAATCGTCTCAGCCTAACATGGAGGAACGGACATCCGAACAGGATCCTGTGCAATTACCGCCAATCACAGTCCAAGGGCACGAAGATAACCAAAAGATAGCTGCGGCAAAAATGGCTTTGGTCGCTGCTAACCGTAAAAATCTAACGCTCGAATTTTATGAGGAGCGTACCTCCTACTATTACCGTGGCAGCAACCGGGGCAGGAAAGTCACAGGGCAATGTAAGATCATCGCCCCGCGAGTAGGAGATGTCCCTTTGCCATTCATCCGATTCAGACGGCGTACCGGTCCGAAAATGCTTGAGTTCCTATTTACTTCCGAACCCGCAAGGCTTATGACCGCCAGAAGCAAGCAAGCGTTTGCTGAAAATACGCAGCGGATGGAAGGGAAAAATTACGTAAACACCAGCCGACCGATATGGGGGGATAAGCACGAGAACGTCCGTAGACTGGGTGGAAGAGGCAGTGAGAAAGCCGCCCCAAAAGGGGTTTCCTACATGCCAATTTCAGCATTGGGAATTGAGGTGACAAGTGACCGACTTTATATAATCCTTGCAGGAGATATGGAACTAACCCCCAACGGTTGGACACGAACCGGTGGTCTACGATGCGCCTTTAAGCGGATCGAATAAGAAACTGGTCCCTATAGTCTATGGAGGTAGGTCTTGTGTCTACCCTTCACTCTTGGTTTAAAGTATACTAAAATTTGGACAATTTTCCGCAACATAGGGGACCGTTAGTTTTCTGTGTCCTTGTAGCATAGGCTGTTAGCCTGTGGCATCGTAGTTGTAGGATATGCCGTTGGCTTCCTGGACCAAGGTCCGCAAACCACCGTTATCTTTCACCAAGTTTTGGGATGTGTGAAACGCGTAGAAAAATCCTTTAGTCTTTAAAAATTCAACCGAAATGTGCTATGAATTCTCCAAACTATAGTAAAGTATAACCCAAGTTGCTACCTACAACATTTTAGTTATGAACCCTGCGTCTTTGTAGCGTAAACTTTCAGTTTGCGCACGCAGAAGCACAGACTAACAGTCTATGCTACAAAAACCAGCACAATCTAACACATTCTGCTACAAAGGTAGCAACTTAGGTTAAAGTATAAGAGAGGAAAAAATAAATGATGAAAACGTTAACAATATTGGGCATTATAACGATAGTGTTCACAGGTTGTGGGACGCTAATATCCCCGGAGACTCAGTATGAACGGGAAAGCTTGATTGAAGCTTACGATGCCGCGCGCCAAAAACATAATCCCGAAAGAGTCAAGAAAGCCGTGAAGGACCTTCTTGTCGGTAAATGGCAGTACGCCGGGTTAGAAGTGGAAGAGGGCAGTGTCACTGCAAAGCGGGCGGAGTTGATATCGCAGCAGACACCAAGCTCGCCATCTTCCGCTACGGAAGGATTACCCACGGCTGCCGCGGGCGAAGCGTCAACAACCCCTAACGTGTCTGAAGAAGCGGCGGTCCCAAACCTGCCAAATCCAGAGGCAACCCCACAGACCCCGGATGGAGAGGCGAATGTGACTCGTCTGCCACCAATTGAGGTCACAGACGAGAAATCGCAGCAACGGATATTAGGTGCAAAAGCCGCACTCGTCGCCTCTACGCGGAAAAATCTCATACTCGAATTTTCTGAGGACCGCACCTCTTACTACTACAGCGGTAGCAATCGCGGCAAGAGTGTCACGGCGCAATGTTACATCACCACCAAGCGGTACGGCGACGATCCATTTCCGTTTATCAGTTTTCGGCGGCGGACGGGCCCAGAGATGCTTGAGTTTCTATTCGGTTCCGAACCTATAAAACAGATGGTCGCGAAAAAGAAACGGGCGGATGCCGAGAGAATACGCAGAATGGGGGCACAAGCTGGACGGAGAGCCTCTAAAACCTCTTATACAATCTCCTCAATAGCAGGAATTACGGTGACAGAGGACACACTCTATTTAGTCCTGTATGGGGATATGGAGCTAACACCGACAGGGTGGATGCGAACGGGAGGTCTGCGATGCACTTTCAAACGGATCGAATAAAAATGAAGATTTTAATGACATTTTGTATTCTGATTTTGGTATTCACGGGTTGCACCTCTGTGAAATACCAGCAGATGCAGAACGAACGCGACACCCGTCGTGAAGCGTATGAAGATGCCCGAAGAAAAGAAACGTTTAAACGTAGACGCAATTTTTTCTCGGATGATATGCTCGGCAAGTGGCGATTTCTTGAACTCGTCATTGAGGAACGGGGTGGAAGCGAAGACATCTTGAAAATAAAAGCCGCACGCACTGCCCGTAGACTTAAAGGACTGACGCTTCGATTCTGGAAAAGGGGTGATGTCTCTTACCAGTACCAAATCGAAAACATGATGACGAAGTCTCATGGAACGTACTCAACAGGGGCGGTTCATGATGAGGACAAACCAGACAGTGGAGGAATCGCATTCTATCCGACGGCTGGCACCCAGATACCGGATCTCCTATTTAGTTTCGCAGATGGCATCCATAGACAGGTCCTGTTAGATAACGGAGAAGTCCACTCCATAACGCTAAGACCTGACATATTGGGAATCTCCATAAAAGAGACACAGATGGATTTGACATTAGATCTCGGCATGGTATTAAGCCCCGACGGTTGGCTGCACCGCGGAAATATCCGTTGTACCTTCGAGCGAATCGAATAATTTGCATGAACGTCCAAAAACAGACACAAACGAAAGCCTTTACTTGCTTGTCTTATTGGGAAAAATCTTATGAAAAGCGTGGGTATCTTTACCCTTTGTTGCATTAGTTTGGTATTGGTGTTCGCTCACACGCGTCAGGTTTGTGCAAGAGCACCTGAGAGTGCGAAAATCGTCTATACCTCTGAAACAGTAAACATTAAACAGAAGGGCAATAGCGACATCTATATCATGAATCCGGACGGGACAGGGCAGATCCAATTAACGCGACATCCTGCCTCCGATTCTCAACCTGTCTGGTCACCGACAGGGGATAAGATTCTTTTTACCTCAAATCGCGATGGCATTTCGGACCTGTTTCTTATGAACGCAGACGGGACAAACGTACAACAGGTGTTCCAGAAATTGGCAAACAGACTACACGGCACCTGGGCACCTGATGGGAAACAGATTGCTTATTACCGTGTTGATGCAGAAATTAACGAAACAGGTATCTACACCGCTGCAATTGACGGAACTGGAGAGGAACGAATCGTGAGCGGTTGGCAACCAGCGTGGTCACCAGACGGTTCCGAGATCGTCTTTGTTTCACTGGAGGACCTTGGAATTCACATCATTAACCTACAAACCGGTGTAGAAGACATCGTGCTTCCGATGGAACAAGCGATCCCTTTTGACCCAGTTTGGTCGCCAGATGGAACCCAAATTGCTTTTACCGGTGTAAATCTGGTTCAGCTCGTTCTGGGAAATTTTTTAAAAGCCGGTGGAAAACTGCCGAACGCGGTGGAGACGATCTACACTGTGAACCGCGATGGCAGCCAACTTGAGCGGGTTGTTTTTGGTGACACCAAGACTTCTGATCCTGCTTGGTCCCCGTTCGGTAACCAACTCGTATATGAGCAACCTGTCGGAAAAGAGATTCATCTCTTCAGAATTACGCTGGGCAGTGATAATCCACACCAGCTTACAGATGAAGGCTATAACAGGGACCCAGATTGGTTCGACCCGTTGGTTTTACCTGTGGTCCCACAACCGAAGTTGTTCACAACAGTATGGGGAAAAATAAAAGCAGATTAAGAAGTGGGACGCACCGTTCGCATCTGTCCGCGAAGATTAAGCTGCACTTTCCAATTATTCCAGCGTGGTAGTAATACTGAACTCAACGTCGGTTGACGGATGCCGCGCTCCCATCGCAATGTGACAAGTTTTTCGGAAGGATGGTATTCGACGCTGAACTTCGCACCGTTGACAGAAAATTCTTTTGGATACTGTGCCTCAATTTCAGCGATAGTGTCAGCGTCTATTTCTGTGAAGACCAAATCCTCCGGTGAAAGAAGTTTCCATTCCTCGGCGACCTCCACACCCAACACAACCAACCGTGAAACCAACCATTCGTGCGGTGTTAGTGCTGTTATTTCCGAGGTTTGTAGCGCGCACTGCAGGGTCCAGGCATGAATCGCCCGTGTCAGCTGCTCACCAGCACCAGGGAACACGGTTCCGGAGAGAATAAGCGATGCCAACGCCTCTCTCAGCAACGCCCCACGTAGCGGTCGCCGTTCGCGTCCGATCTCCCTTCCCGCATATTCGGTTACCACCTCTGCGACGATGTCTTCGCCTTCAAGTCTCGGTGTGGTAACCTGAGAAGTTCCGATTCCTGCATCAACGAGGTCAGTAAAAGCGCAAGGCATGGCAGTACGTCCCATCAATTGAACGCGTGTGCCTTTCCCAATACCAACAGTTTCCAGAATCAAAGCGGCGTGCTGCCCTTCCGAGAGGAGTGAATCGGAATCGAGCAAGACCTCTCCCTGTTCATTTCCCCACCCCTTCCCTTTCCGTCTTCGGACGTAGGCGCAAGCGTCCCACTCCCGTAGGAGGTAAGCGATCAGTGCCGAGCGGTCAGGTTGCGGTGATGCTTTTTCTTTGATGACAGACGGCAATTGAAAAAACGTCCTGAGCTGCGTTGCAATTCTGCGACACTCAGCGAGGGCAGTCCTATGGAGGTGATGCCGTTTCGCATCGCCGCAGCGCAACGTTCGGATTGCCGTTGTCGCATCGCACCCATCCCGAAAAAGGTCTTTCTGACGAGCGTTTTGAACCGCCTCCTGTTGTTCAGTTGACATACCGACCATACGTCGCCATAACGGCGCAGGACGTTCCAAAGTCGCAATGAGATCAACCAAATCGCGTCGGAGAGAGGGGGGAGCCTTTACCAACAATCGGGCGTGAAAGGGATCAATGGGTAATGCAGAGATTTCGGCACCTTCTGTTGTGAGCGTGCCCTCGTTAGAGAGAACCCCCCAACGCTTCAAGGCGGTTTGTGCCCGTTCCACTGCGAAATCAGGGGGCGCGTCGAGAAACGTCAAATCCTGTGGACGATAACCCGTTGAAGCGACAGTCAACACGAATTGCGTCAAATCCTCCCGACGAATCTCTGGAGGTGTTTCCTGTTCAAGTTGCCCGTGTTCTTCCCAGAGTCTGTAGCAGATTCCCGGACCGAGGCGACCTGCACGTCCGCGACGTTGCTCAGCCGAAGCCTGCGAGATGGGACGTAATGCTAAGACAATCCGTCGGCTTTGATGGACGCGCTGGCGCACCAATCCAGTATCCACAACAGCAGTAATCCCCGGAAGTGTGATTGATGTTTCAGCAACGTTGGTTGCGAGGATAATTCGGCGATATTCGGGTTGCGTCTCAAATGCGAGGTCCTGGGCATCGGCGGATAAATCGCCATGGAAAGGAATGAATTCTATATTCCGCATCTTGCGAAGTGCGTCGTGACATGCGTTAATTTCACCTTTGCCCGGCAGGAAAACCAATATATTCCCTGCAGTCTCTTTGAGTGCACGCTTAATTCCATTTTCGACGCGTTCCACCAAATTATGGGATGTCGGCACAACTGCCCCGCCAAGGTATCTCGCTTCGACAGGGTAGACGCGCCCCTCTGCACGCAGCACCTGCCCACCAACAAATTGTGCGAGTTGTCGCGCGGCTATCGTGGCGGACATAATAACGAGTCTCGCGTCGCGTCGTTTCTTTTGGCATATCGCGAGGAACAGGTCTGTCTCTACACCGCGCTCGTGAAACTCGTCCAAGATGATAGTGCCGTATTGATCCAATTCCGGTCCAGCGGCATATCGCAGAGCAACACCGGGCGTGACAAAACGGATGCGGGTTAGCGTATCCGAGCCAACATCCTCAAATCGCACCGTATAACCGACTGAATGTCCCAGTGGTTCGCCACGCTGCTGGGCAACCCACCGTGCGAGTGAACGGCATGCAACGCGTCTCGGTTCAACAACAAGCACCGGTTTATCTGATAGCGCAGCGCACCACGGCGGAACTTGTGTCGATTTTCCACTGCCAGTTGGTGCCACAATCACCACGGGACCTTCCGCTATCGCATCCTGAAATGTTGTCTTCAATTCTGTAATCGGAAGATTCGTTTCCTTCATAACGGCTATTATAACCGATAGCCGATTAGGTATCAAGAGGTGTGATTTTATAAGGAAATGGCGAGAAACAAGAGTCAGCGACCCACAAGCGTCTGTAATCCTGATAATCCTTGAATTCTGGTTCAGACGATTAAGATCGCACCTTCCTCAATAAAATTCCTAACCGTCATAAACTTACATTTGCTAACACTAACAATTTCAGGGTCATTCAATTTTAGATAAATTCTCGGATTATCTCAATTTTTGAATTTTCTTTTTCAAGTCCGGTGCGGTTGGGAAACCGCACCATAGGCATCAATTTAGGGATTTTTCGAGGCATTTTGTAACACCATCTTTACAAATGCCGCCCCTACGGGGCTTTATCTTTTTTCATTCCCATTTCTACACAGATACCATCCCTACGGGATTCAAGAGGTTTTTGAACACTTCAAAGTTTCTGTGTAAAACTCGGTTCGGTTGGGAAACCGAACCTACCGGGCTTGGGGGTCCAAAATTGGACTCAAAAATGGAGAATTGAATAGCCCTGCCAACAATCTCAAACGCTCTTGACATTTCCGCCCGTTTCTGATATTATAACTCCATATCTACCAATTGACGTTCTAAAGGAAAAGATTATGTCGCATCAGAAATTCGTAAAACACACGCATACAAAAAAACAGAAAGCTTACCGATTATTTGCATTGATAGTTCCTGCCATCCTATTACTCTGTCAGTCCCCTGTTTACAGCGAACAGTATGTCATTGTTGAAAGTGAAAACGGTGACAGACTCACAGGGACTTGGATCGGGGGAACCGATACCCACTTTGAAATAGAGTACAATGGACAAGTTTTACAACTTCCAGTGGTAGGGTATACCCTCAAGTTCACATCAAATTTAGCAAATGTTCCGGATGGAACTGCCACGAAGTATTATAACAGGGGAATTGATTTACTGGAGATGGGGCTCCCTGAATTAGCACAACGACGATTTGAAGAGGCAATCGAAGAATATCCAAAATATCCGGCTGCGCACTACCAACTCGGATTACTTTACAAAGCAAATGGCGACACCGCAAACGCACTGGAAAGATTTCGTTCTACAGCACTCCTTGATGCCCCAAGTTTCGCCCTCGTCCCACTCTTCCATGAGTTTGGAGATATTGCCCTTGCCAATGAAGATTATGCTGTGGCAGTGGATAGTTACCAATTGATTCTAACCTATTATCCAGAACACACGGACGTACCAATGCTAAGCTACCTCACCGGATTTCTGCTCGTCGAACAATTGGAGGACCAAAATGCCGGACTACTTCTTCTTGAATCGGCAATCAAAGAATATCCTGACATGGCGGGACATGAAAAAGCACTATTCCTGATTGGAAAACTACAAGCAGAAACAGGTGAGTTGGAAAATGCGCTGCATACTTTGGACGGGTTTGTTACGCGCTATCCGGGAAGCGAATGGATTTACGATGCACACCTCATCCGTGCGGCTGCCTATCTGAAACTCGGTAGACTGGAAGAAGCCGCAAGTGAAGCGATCCTCGTTGATGAGATCAGCAACGATGAGAAAATAGAGGAACGCGCAAAAGAGATTCTGGACCAGACGAAGTGGACTGTTTACACCGATGCAGATGGGCTTCCCGATAACCATATCCAAGCGATTACCACCGATGGTACACGACTATGGATAGGGACCCCAAAAGGTGTAATGGTGTTTGAAACCGTGCACGGTAAATGGATACCGATTGAAGGACAGGCGCAGCTGATTAACACTGCCTTAGAGAATGTGCCGGATGTGAGAGCCATCGCTGCGAACGAACAGGAAGTGTGGGTGGGGACGCGTTTTCAAGGTGTTGTTCATTACAGCAAGTTAACAGGCAAAATTGAGGTTTACTTCCTGTCGGAAGGTCTCCCCGCGTGGGTCAAAGACATCAAGATGGACGAAATGGAGGTTTGGTTCGCTACAGATGTTGGAATTATACGTAAGATTCGTGGCAGTGATGGACCCCCTCTCCATTATAACACTTTCAACAGTGATCTACCCGCGGATGATATAGAAACTTTGTTACTAACGCCTAAAACATGTTGGGCTACCTCAGCAGATGGTGTTATCGGAATATTTGACCGAGAAATTGAGGGGTGGGATTCCTATCATTCCACTGCTCTCCGAGAAGGTATGACAATCGTTGGACTTGATACGGCAGAAGAGCAGCTGCTTTTTACGTGGTTCAACGCTGACGAAAAATCCAACGGTTTTTTTCGAGCAGATATGGACGGTGGGAACGGAAAATCGACAACACTCGACACAGGCATAGAAGATGAAAACGATTTAAGAAACATTTACATCAGGGGTGCCTTAGACACTTCACCTATAGTTCAAAAAAATCCCGAGGAAATACCGGTAGAAGAAGCACCGGACCCAACAATATCCGAATTTTCGTCGGAAATAGCAGGATTAGAAATAGAACCACCGCCTCCCAAACCACCAATTCCGTTAGTGCTGTGGATAACAACGAACGATGATTTTTACACGTATCACACACGCTCTCAGGCGTGGGAGTATGTAGCAATGCCTCAGATAACCAGAGGTGAATTGACAACAAAAGCCCTTGTGGTAATGAACAATAGGGTATGGATAGCAACCAGTAACGGCTTAGTAAGCACGAGTGTTCAATGAAATCTGTTCATAAGCGTGTGAACATAAAAAACTATGCAACCGACATCCACAAAACTTATCACGCGTTGGTCAGACGCTAAACCCGCCCAGGTCAAAGACGAATTGGTTGTTGAAGAACCACTGGAAATTCGGGTGGGGCAACAGAGTTTGATCGTTGTGATGCGGACTCCCGGACACGATTTTGAACTCGCCGCAGGTTTTCTGTATACGGAAAGCCTCATAACTTCTGGCGATGACATCGAAATCATTGCCTATTGTGATGAAGAGAGTTCTGAAATGCAGCCTGCCGGTTTATCGTCGTTGCAGAATATCGTCAATGTTCGCCTTGTGAAAGAACTGGACCTTGAGACACAATCGGGTTGGCAACGGAATTTTCACGCGAATGCAAGCTGCGGACTCTGTGGCAAAATGACGATTGAATCTGTGCGGCAGCAGGTGTCGCCACTGAATTCGGGATTCCGTGTGAATCAAGATGTCTTCTATAAACTCAACGATCGATTAAGGAAAGCACAATCCGTTTTTGAAAAAACAGGTGGACTCCACGCCGCGGGGTTATTCAATGAAGCGGGTGAACTTCTAATTGTCAGAGAGGACATCGGTAGACACAACGCCGTCGATAAAGTCATTGGACAAGCAGTATTGGCTGACTTGGTGCCACTTGACCGTCATATTCTGATGGTAAGTGGTCGTGCGAGTTTTGAAATCGTGCAGAAGGCACTCTTTGCCCGCATCCCGATTATTGTTGCGGTTTCCGCGGCATCGACACTCGCGGTTGACCTTGCCAAGGAGGGTAACCTCACGTTAGTAGGCTTCATGCGCGGGCAGAGCATGGCGGTCTATAGCTGCCCGGAGCGGATTTGCCGTGCAGAGCGAGAAAACGAAAAAGATGTGTAGACAAATTTTTCTATCCTTTTGCGGTGGGATGTCTCTATAAGGGTAAAAGGAAATCGGGCTTACAAACCCCTTCTACAAAGGAGTAAAATTATCATGAGTTTCATTTTAGAGGGCATCCAAAATCTTGTTAATTTGTTATTTTTTGTGGCTATAGTTGGCACTTTAGTGGTTTCGTGGATATATGCCAGTCGGTTGAAAAAACAGTACGGCGCGGACTTCCCATGGAATAAAACGGCGGTTATCGTCGGGATTGAAGTCTTGCTTTGGATCGGATTTACCATTTTCTGGGGATTCGTTAAAGCGTTCTGGGTGCCAATTCTCATTGTCGCTATTATAGCCATTGTGCTTATTTCGCGAAAGAAGCGGAAATATGTCTGAATATGGTCAAACGAAGGCGCGTTAAGAAAGCGCGCCAACTAAAACAAACCTAAGGAGAAACAGATATGAGTCGGACAGGGAGAGCCGTGGTCGCGTGCGGCAAAGATTTTGAGATTCGTGAATACCCGGTCCCCGAACCTGAACCGAATACAGTGCTACTTCGTCAGGAACTCGCAGGTATCTGCGGGACTGATCTGCATAACTGGCAGAACGGTTTCCAGCAGGAAGTACTGTTGGGACATGAAAACGTCGGCATCATTGAGGCACTCGGTGAAGGTGTGGAAACCGATTATGTCGGTAAACCGGTGAAAGAAGGAGACAGGGTTATTTTCGCCCCCGGAACAAACTACGGTGCCTACGGTTTCCAATGGAATCCAGACGAGGCACCACACTTTCGCGGTGGGTTCGCGGATTATATGTATCTCAACTATCCGAATACCTGCTTTATGAAAACCGACGCTTCTCCTGAGGTCGCAGTGCTAACGGAGCCTTTCACTGTTGGTGTTCATGCCGCAATGCGCGGAGAAATAAAACTCGGTGACACCGTCGTTGTACAAGGTTCCGGTGCTATTGGGCTTGTGACGCTTGCATGCGCGAAATTGAGCGGTGCTGCGAAAGTAATTATGGTGGGTGGACCCGCCGGACGACTGGAACTCGCCAAACGGCTCGGTGCGGACGTAACAATTGATATTGAAGAGGTCACCTCTCCCGAAGAGCGGACGGAATTTGTGATGGCGGAAACCCCGCGCAAAGAGGGCGCGGATGTTGTCTTTGAATGTGCGGGTTTTCTCCCCGCTACACCAGAAGGATTGGGGTACACCCGACGCAGCGGCACCTTTGTTGAAGTCGGTCACTTTGTGGATATGGGTTCAATTGACTTCAACATTAACCAATTGCTGATGCGCAAAAACCTTCGGGTCGAAGCCATCTGGGGCAGCAGTTATGAACACTTCGTTCGCGGCTTACCGCTCCTTGAACAGAGTGGATTGCCCTTTGCCGACATGATTAGTCACCAGCTGCCGCTCTCACAGGTCGCAGATGGTTTTCACGCACTCAATGGGGACTACCGTATTAAGGGTGAAACAGCGATTAAAATTGCGGTTCGAGCTGAAGAATAGGCGAATATTGGGGCATATCGGATTTGTAAACGCGCTTTTTAAGTGTATATACATTGCGTGCTGATACAGCGCGCCTATAGGAGACATCATTAATGGCAAAAACGTATCGAATTGGCTTTGCATCTCTTGTACATGATCATGTCTGGGGTGAACTTGGCCACTGGCAGGCACATCCAAACGTTGAAATTGTCGCTGCAGGCGATGTCAATGCGGAATTACGCTCCCAGTTCAGCACAGAAACTGGTGTTGAAAATGTCTATAATTCTTGGCAAGAAATGGTGGAGAACGAGGAATTAGACATCCTCCAGGTGTCAGCCGAGAACAACGCTGGAGCCGACATCGTTGAAGCTGCAGCGGCGAAGGGTATCCACGTCGTTTCAGAAAAACCGATGGCGGCGCGTCTCTCCCAAGCAGATCAGATGCTTGCTGCTGCCGAGAACGCTGGCACCTTGTTGATGGTGAACTGGCCCACCGCATGGAGTCCTGCACTCAACACCGCAATGGATCTTATCAAAGACGGTGCTATCGGTGATCTTTTCTACTTCAAATGGCGCTCTGCACACAACGGACCGAAGGAAATCGGATGCTCCCGCTACTTCTACGAGTGGCTCTACGACGAAGAGAAAAACGGTGCTGGTGCGTTGATGGATTACTGTTGTTATTGCGCTGATATGTGTGCTTACCTCCTTGGCACCCCACAGCAAGTGACTGCCTTCCGTGGTACCTTCGTCAAAGACTACCCGATTCCCGACGATAACGCTGTCATTGTCATGAAATACGGTAATGCCTTCGGAATTACGGAAGCGTCTTGGACACAGAAAGTCGGTTATGTCACACCGAACCCAGTAGTTTATGGCACTGAGGGTGCGCTGATGGTCAGCGGAAACGAAGTACACCTGCATCCAGCAGGTAGCGATGCCGAAGTGATAACACCTGAACCACTCCCAGAGGGCAGACGTAACGCCGCAGAATACTTCATTCACTGTTTAGAGACGGACGAACCCGTTGAAGGCTTGTGCAGCCCCAAAGTGAGTCGGGATGCCCAAGAAATCCTTGAAGCAGGTTTGGTGTCAGCAGATAGTGGGCAGGTCGTCAACTTGCCGATGTCATAAACGAATATAAGCGCGTTTCCAAATCGCGCCCACAGGAGCATCTGGAGAATTTTATGAGTGATAGAATTCCGATCGCATTACAACTGTATTCCGTCAGAGACGACTGTGCTGGTGACTTATCTTTGACGCTCCAAGCTGTCGCGCAGATGGGTTATGAAGGTGTTGAGTTTGCTGGTTACTATGACCGGACTGCCGAAGAATTACGCGGGATGTGCGATGACCTTGGATTGAAAGTTGCTGGGACGCATACAGGGATAAACACACTTCTCGGTGATGAACTCGCTGAGACGGTCGAGTTTAACCAGACGCTCGGCAATCCGTATCTGATTGTGCCGGGATTACCCGGAGAATACCAAGGTTCTCGGCAGGCATGGCTTGATACCTCAGAAGTTTTCAACAGCATTGCTGAAAAAATCGCTGACCAAGGGATGTTCACCGGTTATCACAACCACACGGGCGAATTCACACCCATGGATGGCGAGATCCCATGGGATATATTCGGCAGTAACACCCGCGACGATGTCGTGATGCAAATTGACATCGGTCATGCCCTTCGCGCCGGTGCCGACCCTGTATCCTTTATTGAACGCTACCCCGGTAGATCAAAAGTGGTGCATCTAAAAGAGTATTCCGCCACGAATGACAAAGCAAACGTCGGTGAAGGCGAAATTCCGTGGGACGCTGTGTTCCGTGCCTGTGAAACCGTCGGTGGCACCGAATGGTACATCGTTGAGCAGGAAAGTTACGCCTATCCGCCGATTGAATGTGCTGAACGTTGCATTGAAAATCTACGAAAGATGGGGAAAATTTAGGTTTGCTGGCATCTGAGGCACCGCGTTCCGATAGTGTTGAAACAGACCTTCTGCTCTGGTGGGAAGATTTCTATCTCCCTGTTTTCGAGTACGTCCTTCCGAAAATGGGGATCTTGGAAGGGAAAAGGATCCTTGAACTCGGCACCGGCACAGGCGGGACCGCAACACTACTGGCGAAACGCGGTGCCTCTGTTGTTGGAATTGATCTACTGCCTTTTCGACTCGCTGAAGCACAGGCGCGAGCTACGGAACACAACGTCGCTGAGGAAGTTAATTTTGCCCTGATGGACGCGATGCACCTCGCCTTTCCAGATAATACCTTTGATTTTATTATCTCCAAATCTGTGTTGGTTTTTACAGAACACAGCCACATTGCGAAAGAGTGCTATCGTGTTCTCAAGCCGGGGGGTAAGGCGATCTTCATGGAAAACATGCGCTACCACCCAGCGGTGTGGCTGTATCGAAAAATGTTTCTTAAGTATTCTGGCAAGCTGCGTTATTTTTCAATGCGGGACATTGAAACAGTCGGTGCTGAATTTGAGCAGTTAGAGCATCGTGAGTTTCATCTCACTGCAGTGAGCGCGCTGTTCTGGCAGAAATGCATTACTATTCCACTGTTCTATAGGGGAACCCTCCGCGTTTTCAAGGCGATTGACACATTTCTCCTTAAATATCTACCATTCCTCAAGCGGTTCTGTTGGATCACCGCGATGATTTGCCATAAAGTGTAGGGGCTGGGTAACCCAGCCCCTACTACCACGGCTATCCATATTTCAGCCAATTGTCAAAAAGCGGTTTGAGTCGATCTGGAAGACTGCCCAGAAAAGAGGGTTCGTTGAGCCATTCTTGGCTGGTTGGACTCTCTGGGTTTGCAGGTTCGCTTTCCGATGGCGCGGTAAGAACAGCATAGTGAAGCGTCTGCCGTTTTGATCCGGTAAGGTTGCAGCCTTTGTGGAGCAAACTTGAATTGTAAAAGACGATATCACCGGCTTTCAGCTTGACGACAAGTTGGTTCGGCATCGCTTCCTTTGGTGTTTGCTGTATGACTGCACGCTCCGCATCAGTGAGTTCACGTCTATGGCTCCCCGGCACGATGTAAAGCGTCTCATCGTCATAGAGGGCACCGTTGAGCTGCACGTGGCTTCTGAGTCGACCAAGAAGGGTTTCAAGAGGCACCTCTCCGTCCGGTGCTGAATCTCGGTGCCAGTTAATGTGGTACGATTTCCGCTCGGAACTAACGAGGAGGGTGCAGAGGTGATACCTTAATCTTTCCCCAATAAGTGCTGCAATGACATCCAATATCTGCGGGTGCGCAAGCGCGTCCACAAGTGCTTTTTCACGAATGCTTGGATGGAAGATGTTATTGACACCCCAGATGTCATCGCGTTTGCCATCTATGTAGCGTAGGTGATCGGCGTGTAGCCTTTCAATACGGCACTTGTGGAGTATCCGATCAATAGCACTTCGATAGATTTGAATGTCGGTTTCGGGGAGTGCTCCCTTACGAATGATGTATCCGTTTTCGACAAAAGCGTCAATTTCTGAATGGGTTAGCATTTTAGGTTTCCTTGATCTAATCGGTTGGACAGTAAAGATCATTAAACTCAATTTCATTTCCGTCTGGATCAAAGATGAAGAAAGCCCGGCACTTGCCGCGCGGGTCGTCAAAATCAAAAGGACCACGGGTCCGATAAGGTAGCGTTGCGAACTGTTCAGCGAGTTGGTTAATCCGCTCGGTGCTTGTCACAAAGGCGAAGTGCATCGGTCCCCCTGCATCATGCCCCGGTGAACCAGCTTCCTTGAGTACAAGATGTCCGTTCTCTAAGTAGATATAAAGCTGCCGATTGTTCCGCTCTACGATCTCAAAGCCAAGCAAATCTCGGTAAAACGCCGCTGCTTGATCAAGATTTGCAACTTTAACGAAAACCTCTCCAATGCCGTAATAACCTTGCATAACACATCTCCACTGATACTGCGGTATATGATAACCCAAGTTGCTACTTACAAGGTTTAGGCATGTAAACTCCGTTTTTCAGGCAACAAGGACTATTATCTGTGGCGTTTTGCAGCGTAAACTGTTCGTTTGTGGACACAGAAGCACAGACTAACAGTCTATGCTACAATAATTAGCACATTCTAACAAATTCTGCTACCGAGGTGGCAACTTGGATTATGATAAACAAAAAGGCTCTGGATTGATGAAATCCGGAGCCTCTTTGTTTCAGGTTAATAACACTTACTGTTTCTTGATATGCGCCCATGTAGTAGCGAGTTTTCCTTGTGCTTCCACATCGACAGTCGCACCAACAGTCGCACCATCAGCGAGTTCCTTGACTTCGTCTTCGCTAAGCGCACGTTCCCAAAAGTAGACCTCGTCAATCATACCATCAAGCCAGAAGTCGTTGCCTGCATTGCCACCGACTTGCCGTCCGACACCGATTTCAACCGGACGCTCCGGGAACGTCCGAAGCGGTGTCTCAATTGACCTTGGATTGGACTGTCCACTGGGGGGAACCACAGTACCATCGGTGACAGATGAGGTCACATACGCTGTGGCTTCTGTACCATTAACAACGTAAGCGACGTGCACCCATTCGTCTACTGCGTAAACATCGTTGGTGGCGAACCAACCTTCACTGCCTTCCCAGCAACTGCCCCAGGTCATGTTGGTGTCACTCGTGGTGCACATTCGCACCATGAAGTGGTCACCCCAACCGACCTTGTCGCCTTTGAAGAACATTCCTGCGTGGTCTCTGCCGCCGCCTTCCCTGACGTTAACCCACAAGGAGACAGAGAAAACCCCATCTTCTTTTTCAAGGCTTGCAGCGGAAGGGATTTCGACATATTGTCCGGTGTTTTCACCGGTCGCGGGATTCTCGGGATTGTCAAGGTTGAGTGCCATCCCGTGACGACCGTCTGCAGTGCTGGCACCGTTCATGAATTCGCCATCGTTGCTTCCAATAGAATCGTTCGCTGACCCGTCGTCAAAGTTCCAGACAGAAACGAGACCATCTTCAAGCTCGGCGTAACTGTTGGCACTGAATACCATAAGTGCTAAAATGAAAAACAGACACATCTGCTTCATAATAAAAGCTCCTTATTGTTTTAAGCCTAATTGAGCAGATTTGTGGAGAATTCCACAAATCTGCGATGTTTTCAGATTCTCAATCGTACTTAACGGTGGTGATAGGATTTGACCTTGCCCCACGTTGTGGCTAATTTTCCCTCCGCCTTCACAGCGAGTGCCCTATCTGGACGTTTGCCACTTCCGAGTTCCTCTACTTCAGCTTCAGAGAGCGCACGGTCCCAGATGATAACATCATCGATGATGCCATCAAGGAACGTATCGTTGCCATCATTACCACCGAGACCTCGACCTGCACCGAGTTCCAAAGGACGATCTGGGAACAGAACATAGGGTTCCGCGGCGGCTCTCGGGTTCGATTGACCGCTGGCAGGTATTTCGGTTTTCCCGCCCTCTGGCGTTGCGTATCCAATTGCCTCTTTACCATCTACCGTTTGACAGAGATGGAACCACTTATCGGCCTCAATGGCACCATCCGTAGCGAACCAATTTTCGGCACCTGCACTGCAGGTTCCCCACGTCAGACCGGTACTACTGGTCGTTACCATACGGAAGGTGAAGTTTGCACCCCAACCGACCTTTGCACCCTTCCAAACGCCGGAGTGGTCTCTACCTTCTCGGACATAGAGCCAATAAGAAACGGTATGCGCTCCCTCAATCACTTTTTCAAGAGCATCGTTGAATTCAATATCGGCACGTGTGTCGTCATTTCCGTCAACATCCAATGCCTTGCCAAATTTGCCATCCCCTGTGATTTTAGCTCCCTTAAAGAGTTTACCGTGTGCCTTTCCAACGGCATCCGTTACCTTGCCATCGTCAAAGGTCCACGCAGCGACGACTCCGTCATTTAGGTCTGCGAACGCAGAAATTGAAATGCCAATCGTCAACACAGCAATGGCAAGTATTGAAATAAATAGTTTCACTTAAATTATCCTCCTTTAGTGGATTTCAGTCATAGATAGACACTAATTGGACTCTACAAGAAAAGTCCGTGAGATTTGTGTCATCCACGCCAGTCTTTAATTCGGGCGATCCGATTCGCCCATTTTCAAGTTGCGGTGCGTAATTCACCGGTAATAGATAGTCGTCTAACACCGCGTTAGCCCCTGTTGTAGAGTGAGTGGTAGATTACGCCACGATGGCGATAAATCATCCTACGACGAACTCATCAAGAATGTGCGGTAAACGCGGCATTATCTTTGTAAAAAAATTTAACGAAAAAAACGAACCATTTAAAAAAAAACTCGTCTAAATAAATGAACGCAAAATAGGAATGCCTCCTTGGAAATTGACGGTTACAATTCCAGTAACTTCAATTACTATCAAAACAGGGGTAGATACTTAAATATTTTGCGTGTTAAATCTATGGGATGCTCCTTTTCGTGTTTGGTGTGTGGTGCAGTATAAACACTGTAAAGGAGTTCCTATAGATTTAATCATTTCTTGACACACTCACCATGCTAAAGCATGGTGATTCTTTTGCACATTATGTAGAAAGTCAATATTGCACACTACCTAATTAATTTTATAGTAAAATTTACAGTGGTTTGCTTGTAACTTTCTACCACAAATTGAAAATACGCATATCAATCCATGATACATCACAGAACAATATGCGCATTGACTGAAAACCATCCATATTATACCATACCAGCATTTAAATATCAAACTAATTTGACAATCTAATACCAAGTATAGTATCATTATATACGTAAAAGGCGGTCGGGAATGACCCCGACACTTAAAGGCAACACTGCCAACCTTAATCAAGGTGTTAACACCACCTCAATTAACCTAATATTTCCACAACCAAATAGAAATATAGGAGATTTACAAGATGAGAACTACAAATTTAAACTGGAAAGAATATCAACATCTCGATGATTTCAGACATGACAGGAAACTGTCAGATATTGATTCTGGAGTTTATATCATTTGGACGTATGTTCAGAATAGTATTAAAATTCTATATACAGGACAAGGTGATATTAAAAATCGCTTTTATTGTCACAATAGTCAAACAGATTGGGGTGAACACTTTCCATTACTTACTGCTTGGGCGAATACTTTGGATATGAACGGCATTGAGAAGTTTCTCTATGAGACTCTTAATCCTGAAATTACCAAAGCAGCTCCAAGATCAGCACCCATACCTGTTAATCTACCGCCAAGTTTGAATTAGATTTAACTACAAAAGGCTTTGAAGATGATTATTTATACACTTCAAAGCCTTTTGTTTATTCACCGCATTAGCAGAGTCTACATCTCCAAGCTAAAGCATGGAGTTTTGACTCTGTAGAGGATGATAACAATTAATTACAATATTTTACTGTTTTTGTCAAGAAAAAAATAACATTTTTATTCAGAAATAATCTCTTCCCCCTCAACTGCGATAAATCGTTGGTTTACTGAAAGGTTAGTCGCAGTATCGATAACTCCACTGCCCCAATGAATTTCCAACAAATCAATATTTTCAGCGTCTTTCAGTCCGAAGTGAACGCGAAAGTCGCTGAATGCGAGATAACTCCCACTGCTCTTCACCTCTGCGTATTGTGTGAGTTCACCGGCAACAACCTTGATGCGCGCGCCAATAGCGGAACGATTGCTTTTTGTGCCGATCGCTTTCACCTGTATCCAGTTATTTCGGTTTCCACCCTCGTTCCTCAGAAGGTCAGCGGTTTGGTTCCAATTTGTGACGAGGATATCGATGTCGCCATCGTTGTCATAGTCGCCAAAAGCAGCGGCGCGGCTTGTCTTAAGCAGTGCGAAGCCCTCTCCCATCTGTGCTGTGACATCCGTAAAGCGACCATCGCCTAAATTCCGAAAAAGTAGATTCTGCTGTGGTGTCGTCGTAGACCGATCGACCTCGGCGATATTGTCCATTGTATGTCCGTTCGCGACGAATATATCTTTGTAACCGTCGTTATCGTAATCAAAAAAGCCGATACCCCAACCGAGATAGCGATGTGTGTGTTCAGCGACACCTGCAGGAATCGTGGCATCAATGAAAAAGTTGTCCCCTTCATTGTGATAGAGGGTATTCGTCTCGTTCTGAAAGTTGCTCACCGTAATATCCAATCTACCATCGTTGTCATAGTCTGCAAAGGCAACCCCCATCCCCGCTTCCGCTTCTCCCATATCACTGCAGCTAACACCAGAAAGCAATCCAATTTCTTCAAAGGTGCCGTCGCCGCGGTTTTGAAAGAGAAAATTGAAATCTTGATCGTTGGCGACGTAGATGTCAGCATCACCATCGTTATCGCTGTCTCCAACGGCAACACCGAGACCGTGTGCGGCAGGCACGCGCAACAAGCCACTTTGTTTCGTTAAATCCGTAAAAGTGCCATCTCCATTGTTATGATAAAAAAGGTCTGGCTGAGGCGGATAGGAACTCGGACCACAATAAACAGAGATGTCGTGGCGAGAGCACGGTTTATCTGCATCAGGGGTGTATTTCGCATAATTGGTCACATAGAGTTCAAGAAACCCATCGTTATCAAAATCAGCAAAGGCGCAGCTCGTCCCCCATCCTTCATCAGCGACCTGTGCAGACACTGCGATATCGGTAAAGGTGCCATCTGCATTGTTCCTATAGAGGATATTGGGTCCAAAGTTCGTTAGATAGATGTCTATGTCGCCGTCATTATCATAATCGCCGGTGGTTGCACCGACCCCGTAACCGGTGTCCCCCACACCAGCGACACGGGTGACATCTGTAAATGAGCCATCACCATTGTTGCGGTAGAGGACGTTCGTAGGTAGTGCAGCGTCCACCTGCTCCTCCTGTGGACGGGCATTGATAAGATAAATGTCGAGATCTCCGTCGTTATCGTAATCGAAGAAACCACCGCCCGATCCGTATTGCTCATTAAAGAGGCGTTTGCCGCTCTTACCGTCAGTGTGTGTAAAGCGAATCCCAGATTCTTCAGCGACTTCAACGAAGGTGACAGAATCCGCTATAGACGATCCGAGAAGGGCATATATCAGGAAAAGGAAAGGGAGATAGGACCTCATTACTTTTTCGCATCCTCCATCGTTTGTCGAATCTCATTCAAACGCTTTTTGTAGGCAGTATTGTTCGGTTCTAAGTCGATTGCGCGTAAGATAGCTTGCTTGGCTTTTGTATATGCACCGTGGCGATAGTATGCGTAGGCAAGGGTATCCAAGCGGGCGGCATTCGCATCCAATTCAACGGCGCGTTCCGCCAATTCAACGGCGCGTTCCAGTTTTTCACCCTGCGTTGCATAAAGCCACGCGAGATTGTTATGCGCATCAGCGGAATTTCCATCCACAGCAATCGCTTGTGTAAAGGCGGAAATAGCCTCCGAAATCTGTTGCTGTTTGAGTTGAAGTACACCCAGCCGCACCCACGCCTTTGCGTTATCTGGACGGATGGCTGTCAATTGCTGGTAAACGGCAATTGCGTCGGTCAACAGGTGCTGTTGTGCGTAGACTTCTGCGAGTCCATAGTAAGCAGGGATTAAATCTTTATTCTGTTGAATTGCGGTTTGGAGGTAAGTCTGTGCATCGGTGAATTTGCGTTGACGAGCGTGGAGCCAACCGAGGTGAAGGTACGCCTCAGCGTCAGTATCGTTGAGTTGAAGCACCTGTTGAAAAGCTGCGATTGCTTCCGTCAACTGCCCCGCCTGCATGTAAAGTCCACCCAAATTGTGGTAGAGCGGAAGCGTTTTGGGATGCAATGCAGTTGCGATCTGATAGGCACGAATCGCCTCCTCACGGTTTCCAATCTCAATATGTGCTTCAGCCAGCTTCATACGTGGTTCAAGCGCAGTTGGTTGTTCCAGTAAAAGTCTGCGATACCGATTTGTCTGTTCATTATAGGTTTTCACCCGTTGGAAAGATGTCATCAGGTTCTTTGCTTCCGCGAGATTCTGTAAGGCATCGGGGTTAGAAACCCCTTCTACGGAATTTTGTCCCAAACGTCGATAAACAAGTGCAAGATTGTAATAGCTCTCAGCATGATAGGGTGCGAGGATAAGGGCTTTTCGGTAATACTGTACGGCTTCCGCTAACTTACTCTGTAGAAAGGCAATTTTACCCAATCCTTGATAGACTGGCGCGAGATTGGCATCCAGTGCAAGTGCTCGTTGATACGCTTGCTGTGCCAACGCCAACTTTCCTCTCTGGACATACGTATCCGCAAGTCGGAAGAAGGGTTCGGCAATTTCAGGGAGCAGGTCAACGGCATATTGTCCATGCTTCTCAGCGTCCATGAACCTGCCTTGTGAATGGTAAATTCTCGCCAAACAGAGATGGGCGACTCCATGTGTTTGTGGTGACGCGGGTAATTCCAAAGCGCGGAGATATGCGTCAATGGAATCGTTGGTTTTTTCCTTGAGCCTATAGACTGCTCCCAGTTCACAGTGCGCTTCGGCATTTTGTGGGTTCAATTGTAAAACGCGCTGAAAGGCATCGACTGCTTCATCGTAAAGTCCCAATTGCATTGCACGCATCCCGCGCGCATAATGTGCAGATTGTTCGTCATCGGTTTGCTGCGCAGTCAGTGATACCGTAAAATAGAGAACAAGGAGGCTACCTACAATTCCTATATAGACGTAGATGCTGTTATAGCGAACTGATCCTTGTGTTATCACTTTGCCTCCGCATGATACACCAACACATCGCCAACAATTGTCGCGATCAGGTTGATTTTGAATTGAGAGGCATCCCACTCAAAGAGGATCAGATTCGTTTTCCCTTCTACGCGTGCTTTCGCGTTAAGAAGATGCATAGGTTGTAGCGTAGCGAGCGAAACCGCTTCTTTAAGAGAAATGCCCGCAAATCGGACACTGTTCTCGATACCGCGTGCCAATTCAATAGCAGAACCAGCGAGGTATTCAGTTCCAACCAACCGTACACACCGATCTGCCGTCAGTTCGACGGATTTCCCCGCAAATTCATAGATACCGGGTTCCATTCCCGCCAAAGCGACTGCGTCGCTGACGAGGAGACACCGATCAAGCGTCTTAGCGCGCATCATCGACTTGGCAACGGTAGGCGGCAGATGATGTCCGTCAACGATGAGACTTGCCCAGAGTTGATCTGCGCCGAGTTGTTCCCAAATGTAATTGGGGTGCCGTCGGATTAGAGCGTGTGCGCCATTGCCGAGGTGTGTGGAAAGTCTCGCTCCAGCGTCAATTGCCGCTTGAATATCGCTTGGTGCGGCATCGGTATGTCCCAATGCCACCACAATACCGTTTGCAACCAGTCTTTTTATAAAAGGGATGGCACCCTTTTTCTCGGGGGCAAGCGTTACGATGGAGATCTGCCCATCGGCGATGTCCTGCCACCGCTGAAATTCGTCCCAATCCGGTTCCCGAACATGTTCTAATGGGTGTGCACCTCGCGGTCCATCCTCAGCGGAGATATAGGGACCTTCAAGATGAATGCCAAGTACCGAATGCGCAACAAGTGAATCCATTTCACACGCTTTTGCGACAGCACGAAGAGAATTGCAAACGCCATCAAAAGAACCCGTCACAACCGTCGGACATAAGAATCCGGTGCCGACCTGCCAGAGTGCGCGTACCATTGCACACACATCTTCAGGCGTAACAGTAGCGACATTGAGATCGAATCCCGCGAAACCGTTTACCTGGATGTCTACTAAGGCAGGGGCAACCCATGTCGTGCTGTAGACTGACGGAACTTCACGAATTTCCTGAACGCGTGCGTCAGCAACAACAATTTCAACAGAAGTATTATTAAAAAGCGTCCGACCACTGAATTTCATGTTTTAGTATAGTCTTGTGGTAAAAAATCTTAGCGAATTGTGTATTTGCCTTTATGATACCTGAAAACTGGTTTGTTTCCAAGAAAAAAGAGTTGCATTTTTTGGCAAAATTCGGTTACAGTAACATTAAAGAACATCTAAATCAGTTTACGGAATTATCGTCGCACTTTTTAACTCGCAAGCTACGCCAAAACGTCTATTGAATAAGATAGCAGCTGGAGGACACCATGGAATATTTAACTTATGGAAAAACGGGTTTAGAAATCTCAAGGCTCTGCTTCGGCGCGGGACATCTCAACAAAACCTGCGATAGTTACGAAGCCGGTGGCAAACTGATGTTGAAGGCTCTTGACGAAGGGATTACGTTCTGGGATACTGCTGAGGGTTATGGAAGTCAACCGCATCTCGGAGAGGCAGTACGTCATATTTATCGACACGAGGTTGTCATTCAAACAAAAACGGGTGCGAAAGACTACGAAGGTGCATCTGCGAGCATTGCGCGTTCACTCAAGGAGATGCAAACGGATTATATAGATGTCTTATTGCTGCACGGCATCTCTTCACCCGAAGATCTGGTGTCACGTGAGGGTGCCTTGGACGCTTTTCGAGAAGCGAAGGCGGCTGGCAAAATCCGAGTTATCGGTTGTTCCACGCATATCTACACGGGTCCCGTGATGGATGCGGTGATCGACCATCCAGAACTTGAGGTCATCCTGACGACAGCGAACAAAGAGGGTAAAATGTTAGAGGGTGGTCCCTTTGACAGGCACCTTGAATACATTGAACGCGCGTATTCGCTCGGTAAAGGTATCAGTATCATGAAGGTCATCGTCGCAGGTGATATTCCAGAGGTAGACATGCCGGAATGGATTGAGTGGGGTTTCAACCTCGAAACGGCGCATGCGATCAATCTCGGTATGAGTGATTACCGCCATATCACAGTGGATGTCGAACTTGCACGTGCCAGCGCAAGGCGCCGTTTGATACAGCATAAAGCAGCATAATCTATCTCTTGTAGGAGGGGTTTGTTACCCCGACGTTTCGGTCAGATATGAAGCAACTACGCGGCAAACCGCTCAAAGATTTTCTGAAACAGGCGAGACTGCCAAACAAAGAACTGGTTTTTATCCTACAAGACGTGCAAGACCCTGTTAATGTGGGTTCGGCATTTCGGATAGCGGACGCGTGCCGCGTGAAAGAAGTGATCCTGACGGGTATCAGTGCGCAACCGCCGCATCCACTGGTACGAAAAGTAGGACGCGGCAAACACCGACGCGTAAAATGGCGGTATACAGAGCATGCGGCAGATGCCATCGTATCACTCAGATCTGATGGCTACATGAGTTTCGCTTTAGAAGTCACCGCACAGTCAGTTCCCTATGATATGGTAGACTATCCTGACAAAATCTGCCTGATCGTGGGACACGAGGACCACGGCGTGACGAAACGGACGCTTGCTGCCTGTGATATAATAATTTATCTTCCGATGTATGGAGTTGGTGCATCACTAAACGTCCACGTCTCATTGGGTATCGCGGCCTATCACATCTTACACCACGTTTAATAGCCGTCGGCGGTCAGCCATCAGCGGTCAGCCAAGTCCTGTAGGTTGGGTTGAGCGTGGATGAAAAATCAAAGGTAGATATTTCAAAATACCTCAAACCTGATATACCCGCAGAGGTATAGAGGAATCCAGCGAAACCCAACGTTCTTTGTGTCAAACGCTACAAACATGGCAGTTTGCGTTGGGTTTCGCTATCTCCTTGATTGATAGGGTAGTGTAGTGTGGTAAAATGTGCTTGGAGAGGCGGTATCATTTTTCTCGGTTCCGCTCAACCTGACGGAAACACCCAAGCAAAACACCTACGATGCTACTGTGAATTCCGTAAGGAGATTCTGAATGTCGAAAACGATGCGAGCGATTATGTGTCGCGAACCGTGGGATTATCGTCTCGAAGAGGTCTCAATGCCGGAGGCAGGTCCCGGCGAAGTTGTTATTAAGGTGAACGCGTGCGGTGTTTGCGCGAGCGACATCAAGTGTTATACAGGCGCGCCACTTTTCTGGGGTGACGAACACCGCAAGCCGTATGTGGAGGCACCCGTTATCGCCGGACACGAATTCATCGGTAAAGTCGTAGAACTCGGCCCGGGGGCGGGCGAGAAGTATAAACTCGAAATCGGTGATCGTGCGATCGCGGAGCAGATCGTTCCGTGTTGGGAGTGTCGGTATTGCCGGACGGGGAAGTATTGGCTCTGCCAAGTCCATAACATCTACGGGTTTCAACCGGTCGTCAACGGTGGGATGGCGGACTATATGAAATTTCCGGCACGCTCGCTCGTCTACAAAGTACCTTCCGATATGCCGATAGCGAATGCGGCAGTAATTGAACCGCTCGCTTGTTCTATTCACGCTGTCCAACGTGGCAACATTGAGTTTGGTGATGTTGTCGTAGTTGCGGGTGCAGGCACGCTTGGGCTTGGAATGATTGGCGCGGCGAAGTTGAAAAACCCCGGTGTACTTATCGCCATTGATTTGATGCCGAACCGGTTAGAGGTTGCCAAGAAGTTGGGAGCAGATATCGGGATTAACCCATCAGAAACCGATGCTGTCCAAGAGGTGTTAGACCTCACGGAAGGCTACGGGTGCGACGTGTATATTGAGGCAACAGGACATCCGAAGGCGGTTGAGCAAGGGCTGCACATGATTCGGAAGGCAGGCACCTTCGTAGAATTCAGCGTCATGCGGGAACCGGTAACTGTGGACTGGACAATCATCGGCGACACCAAAGAATTGAATATCCACGGCTCACACTTGGGACCGTATGCGTATCCGTTGGCGATTGATTATATCCATCGCGGTTTAATCGAGGTTGAGCATATCGTAACGCATCAACTGCCGTTGGAGGACTATATTACAGGGTTTGAGATGGTTCAGAAAGGGTCAGATTCGATTAAGGTGCAGTTGGTGCCGTGAGGATGAGGATAGATGAAAATTACTGAGATTGAAGCAATTCCATTGTGTGTGCCTTATGAGGAACGGATTCGTAAGAGATATTACCACTTCGCGATGACCGAACTGGTCACGGTCTACAAATTCCATACCGATACCGGTCTCGTCGGTCTCGGAGAAAATCCAGGACCACCGTTTGATCAGGATGTATTGGACACCTATCTTGGCACAAACCCATTCGACCACGTCATGGGTGAAGGGCGTTTTAACCTCGATATGGCGTGCTACGACTTGATGGGGAAACACCTCGGTTTGCCAGCATGGAAACTGATGGGACAACAGGTTCGGCAATGGATCGCGATGGGGTGGTGGATGCCGTGCATGTCTCCTGAAGACACCGCTGTTGAGGTCCAGGTTGCCGCTGAGCGTGGCTACCGCGGTCTCAAGTGTAAGGCACGCGCTTTTTACGATGTTGTTGAACAGTCAAACGCTATTCAGGAGGTCGCGCCGCCAGACTTCCGGGTGGAGTTCGATTTCAACGGTTCCTTAATCAACGTTGAGAAGGCACTGCCTATCCTACGCGAATTGGAGAAAATTCCTGTCGTTAAAGGCCTTGAAGAACCGATCTTCGCTTATGACGTGGACGGGTGGCGACGATTGCATCAAGAGATTCGGATCCCTTTTTATCTGCACGGGGTCGGCGTTATCCGCGAGGGGGCATCGCGTCAACCTTCGGGTCCGTGGATTGGGCTTCGGGCGGGCGATTTTGACGGCGCGCTATGTAGCCACGAAAGCGTCAAGAGTGCATTAGCATCGGGGTGGGCTTTCGCCGCCGCGAACACACCGATTTTGCTACAGTATGTCGGTACCGGTATTACGGCAGCGTTCGCGTGTCATCTCGGAGCCGTTATGCCCACAGCCACATTGCCCGGTGTCACTGCGAGTCACGCCTACGAAGACGACTTGATTCTCACACCGCACAAAGTTCAGCGCGGATTTATGCAGGTGCCGGAAGGTGCTGGTTTAGGAGTTGTGTTAGATGAAGATGCTGTGAAAAGATACAGCCAAACACCTGAACTGGAATGGGATAGACATATCTCTGTTGTCACCTTACCGGGCGGCGTAAAACATTATTACCGAAACCTACAGCAGGCGGAACGCCTCATGAAACAGGGTGTAGACGAATCTTATGCCCCAGGTGTGCGTCTGGATGAATGGGAAGATGACGGTAGTGAAGCCTTTGATAAGTTATTCAAGCAGCTACAGGAGAATGATTGGCCCGTGTGGGAAGCCTCGCCTTAGTTGCGATTGTTGGGTTTCACTTGACGTTCAATCTGAGGGAAACACTCAAGCAAAACACCTACGCGCTGATTATAGGATTTGTATAACAAGGAGCAAAATACTATGATGACCCCCGAACAGCGTTACCTTTTTGATGTAACTGGATACCTCCACCTAAAGAATGCTCTAACTGACGAAGAACTGAAAGCAGCACAAGCAGCAGCGAACGAATACATCAATACGCCCACCGAAGAACTCCCGCCCGGATTTGACTCCAGCGAAAAAAACCTCCCAAACGGCTTTGCCTTTGCGAAACCCTTAGAGGCACTCACACTGCATCGATCAACGTGGCCCATCATCAAGGAACTGACGAATAACAAACCGCAACTGTTTCGCGGAACAATGATTGCGGATCGAGCGGGTGTGTCGGAGTCGGCGGAAGGACTTCGCCTACATTGCGCACGAGAAGATTTCGGCTGGCACTGCAACCGTTATGAGGTCCGAAATGGTTGCATCTTCTGCGATGATTTTGTCGTTTTTCCCTACCTATACGACGTACATCCTGGTGATGGTGGGTTGCTTGTCGTTCCCGGCACCCACAAAACGGTTTTCGATCGTCCTGAACACCTCTATAGCAATGGAAAAATCGAAGATGCCGGTGATATTCCAGAAGGAGTGGTTAACGTCACGCCAAAAGCAGGGGATTTCGTGATTATCTCTGAACTCTTAACGCACGGTGCGCTGCCTTGGAAACCGAAGGACCGGTATCGTTGTGTCCTGACCTTACGCTACAGACCGCAACACCGTGGTGAGAGTCGCGTGTCTGAAGAGGTGAGGGGACGGCTCTCGCCAGAAACTTTGGAACTGATTTCTCGGGCAGATCACTATCACACGAAAGAGATTGTCAAACAGGATGTCGTCACGTTGACGGAAATAAACTAAGAAACCGGTCTCACCGCTGGCGCGCCGTGCTGCTCACACCACGATGCGAGTGGGCTTTCACTGCCGCTGGGAATGAATTCTTTCGTTTTCGTGAAGGGTTCACCGACCAAATACTGCTCAAGTGGCGTGAGTTTATCTAACAACGTCTGTTCCTGTGTCCGATAGTCCATCGGCATCAACCACCGGTATCCGTAGCCGAACATTACACCTTTACGGATCTGATCCGTTAAGTTCGCAGCCCCTGCATGAAAAGTACGATTTTCAAACAGTAGGCAATCCCCGGGTTGTAAACTCGCTTCAAGTGCGCCATCTGGATCCGTCTGTCCTTTTGGTATGGGAACCCGTTCCAGTAGGTGGTTGCTACCGGGTGCGACAAGCGTTACGCCGGAATTGGGTTCACTCAGGTCGGTGAAGTAGTATGCACATTTTAGCAAGATGCGTGGCACCTTGTTGCCGTGTGTTGTCGTTGCCATGGCGTAATCGCGATGCCAACCGGGTCTACGAGTGGTATCGGGTGTTCCGGGCGGATCTGGGTGTTTGTATATCAGGTGTGAAGTCATCAGTTGCAAGTGCGCACCGAGCAGCTGGACAACAACGGGGAGGATGGTCTTTTGCGTGAGTAGCGGGATGAAGGCCTCGACAATAGAGATGCTATTTCGGAAACTGTCGTATAACCCATCAAAATTTTGCTGACGGTTCTCGCGCCGATCGCTCGCTATGAGCCGATCGCTTGCTTCGATCAGTTTGTTGATGGTATCCGAATCCAGCACATTTCGGACGATGAGGTAGCCTGTGTCGTCAAAATGGCGGATTTCTTCTTCTGAGAGTGGATGCCAGTCTAAATCAATTGCCGCTTCAGTTGTGTGTGTCATTATTTTTTGCTCCATATTTTTAGGCTATCAGAAACGGTCATCAAGTCAGTTGATTGAAATGGAGACTTTGATGACCTTCGATTTCTCGGAAATCTTCAGGGTTGTCATGCAACTTCTTTCTCGGCTGATTTTGGGGCTTGTAGAAACGGGTTGTTTGCTTGTCAATGCTAATATTGACAATGCTTACAAATCTGTACTGATAACCATCAAGAAAATTTTTCGATTGCCAAAAGGATTTTCCTATACACTTACAGTAACCAATAAAACATTCCGCGCCTCTCAATTGTTGTTCAACCTGTTCTGAGTCTTTACCAGTCGCTCTTTGTGTTTCAATGCAGATGATCCACTTTTCCGTTGCTGCATTTGACACAATCACGAAGTCAGCCCGTCTGCGTTCACCCTTTGAGCCTTTAAAAACAGTTGGCGGTTTAAAAGCTTCTGCTCTGATAACAAGTGAGTCGTGGGGAAGATCCGTGATTTCGACAGAGGTCTTTGCTTGCTTGTCTTTTAGTTCGACAGAAGTGCTTCCTACGGATTGTTGTAACGGTACCTGAGCACTAACATTAAGCATTTCTTGTAATATGGTAATGTCATTCACTAATCTGACTTTGCTCCCCACACGATGTCGCGCTGAATCTTATTCATGGCATCAATCGTTTTATCAAAACTGCCTACTTCAATGCCGAACTCGGGATCAATATCAGCCTGTAACAGTGTATGGCCTCGTTTACGTCTCTTCTGTCCTTCCTCTAACGGTAGCAACGCTTTTTCCGCCACGTATACTTTGACCTGATCGGCATTAATCAACTCACTGTCCTGACAGCCATTTTCTTTCGCAACTTTTTTGAGGTGAGGTTTATCGTGATTGAGCATGATAAGGGTATTTAACTCCTTAACAATGTAGTCACTATGGGTGGTGATGAAGACCTTAACGCCCAGATTTACGAGCCTCGCGAAAAGTCTGGCGATGCGACGTTGGTTTTCTGGATGGAGACTTAATTCTGGTTCGTCTATCATAAGCAAGTCGCCTTTTTCAGCAGCACAGTGGAGGTAAAAATTAAGGTCCAAAAGTGAACGGACAGCACTTGAACTTTGGTCCATTGTCAACCTTAGTCTCGTGCCTTTTGGAATATAGTAGAGCAGATCGTTTTGTGTAATAGCATACGTCCCACCAACAATATCTGTAAAGTCCTCCAAGATTTCAGGATGTGCTTTGGCAATGAAACTTTTGCTTTTAGCTACCTCTTGAAGTTGACCCATAAAATCAACATCAGTTTCTATGGGAGATGGGTACCTTTGATACGCTTTGGATAGAAATTCCCGTAGGTCAATCTGTGGATCTGTCCGTTCCATCTCTTTAAGCAATTGGCTCCGAGCAAAGTTGAGTTCTTTCCGAAAAGTTGAAATGCCTGTGCGTTCAGCTGAAGCAATAAAGGGTCTGGGAAAAGAGTCGGAAAAAATATCAGTGATAATAATAAAATCAATCGCACTTTTTACACTATCTGTATCAATTTCTCTTTCGTGTTCTCCTTTTATCTCTGCAGCAAGTATCGCTTCTTTGCTTCCTTCACCCTTTGCAAATATAAAAGCCGGATTTTGGGGGTTTGTGAGTAGGCTATTGAATTTTTTATCTCGTATGTCAATTTTATCTGTCACGACGCAAAATTCACTATTCTGAAATGAACCTTCAGCTGCTGCAAAAATTTTATCCAATTGTTTTGTATATTTCTTGCTTGCTTCTGTAAGCATATCATCGGTTGCTTGCTCCAACTCAATCTTAACCTGTTTTGTAAGTGCCCGTTGGATCTGTACGTCGCTAATTGGAAAACGGATAAATTGCCGCCAAGACTGTAAAAAGCCGTACAGTGCACAAGCAGTATAAGTCTTGCCAGTGTTATTTTCACCGCAGATGATCGTTAGGTCTCCCAACGAAAATTCTGCCTGCTTTAGGATTCCGATGTTTTTTAAGCGTACAGTGAGGCTCATATTGACCCCTCTACAATTATCGTTGCCAAAGTTGAAATCAGGAAGTCGGGTGTAAAGCCGTGATTGTCGGTTCTGCTTCTAATACATATCAGATAGACTTTTGCTTCTCATGGCTATATTGTATCAAAGACATATTGGAATTGCAAGCAAATAGGCGAGGTTGAGAAACCTCGCCAGCGGTGTGTTTGCAGAAACAGGTAACATACTATTGAAGCAGCTCTACGAACGCCTCAACATCCGTTGTGGGGGCTTGGCAGGCGTAATTTTCGCAAACATAAGCCGTTGCGGTATCGTCAACTTGAGTTTTGCCAGCAAGAAGGGGTAATGTCTGTCCATCAGCAGATTCACTTAAAGCGACGATTTTATTGGGTTGATAGGTGCCGTGCAACGCCGCTAACATCGCTTTCGTTTCCGCATCGTCTTTCTTACCAACAATGGCAATTTCCTTGGGAGTTGATAGCAGAAACGCTAACTCACAGAGCAGCTGCCCTGACCCTGTTGGCATCCGCTCCATCTGATGAAAATAGAGTTTCAAGGTCTCAACGGCTTTGTCGTGGAATTCGGGGTTGTCAAGGTGTTTAGCAAGTCGCAACAGACTGTGAATCGCCATGGAGGCACCGGAAGGCGTAGCACCGTCGTAAGCGGATTTAGATTGGACAATAAGCGTTTCGTGTGCTTTGCCGGTGAAGAAGAATCCGTCGCCTGCGTCATCTCCGAACTGATCAATCATGATATGTGCAAGACGTTCCGCTTCTGTAAGCCATCGCGGTTCAAAACTGGCTTCGTAGAGTGCGATGAGGCCAGCGATGAAATAGGAATAGTCCTCAAGATATGCGTTGAGATGGCTTTTACCTGAACGGTAGGTACGTAGGAGAAGACCATTGTCTTGGGATAGCGTCGTCAAGACGAACTCAGCGGATTTTTCGCACGCCTCAAGGTATTCAGGTTTTGCCGTTAATTGGTATCCCATCGCCATGCCGCGTATCATGATACCGTTCCAACTGGTCAGGATTTTATCGTCGAGTCCGGGTTTAATCCGCTTCTCTCTCTCCTCAAAGAGTTCCCGCTTTCCATCCGCGAGGAGTGCCTCCAGGTCTTCAAGTTCCATCCGTAGTTTTCTGGCAAAGATGTCAGACGGCGTTTGGACGTGGAGGATGTTCTCCCCCTCAAAATTACCTTGCGGGGTGATGTCGTAATACTCACAGAAGATTTCGGCGTTCTCTTCACCGATGATGTCTTCGACATCGTTCGGTTCCCAAACAAAAAACTTGCCCTCTACACCTTCACTGTCTGCATCCTGTGTGGAATAGAAACCGCCGTTTTCTGCGTCGTACATCTCGCGCAGAACGTAGTCGAGCGTCTCGGTAGCTATGTCCCGGTAGAACGGCTTCTGTGTGGCTTGGTACGCCTCAAAATAGGCGACGACGAGTTGAGCGTTGTCGTAAAGCATCTTTTCAAAGTGCGGGACAAGCCAGTGTGCATCGGTGGAGTATCGGTGGAAACCGCCGCCGAGTTGGTCGTACATACCACCGCGCGCCATCTTCTCCAGTGTGAGTTCTACCATCTCCAGAGCATTGGCGTTGCCGCTGTGGTGCCAATAGCGCAGCAGGAAGGGCAAACCCATGCTGGGTGGAAATTTGGGAGCATTACCGAATCCGCCATGGTGCGAATCGAATTGGGAGCGGTAGTGTTGGAAAGCATTCTGCATGAGTTGTTCGGTGGGTTCATGCTCGTGTGGATCGACAACATTGCTTATCTGATTGAGCTGCGTCGTTAATTGATCTGCTTGTTCTAAAACTTGTGTGTGCTTATCCTTGAACGCCTCTGCTACGGCCTCCATCACCTTCGGGAATCCGGGTCTACCGTATCTATCAGTGGGTGGATAGTAGGTGCCCCCGTAGAAGGGTTTGAGGTCTGGTGTGAGGAAAACTGTCATCGGCCATCCGCCTTGACGCGTCATAACTTGGACAGCGTTCATGTAGATTTCGTCTAAATCGGGACGCTCTTCTCTATCAACCTTGATGTTGATGAAAAGTTCGTTCATGACCGCCGCTATTTCCTCGTTTTCAAAGGATTCGCGTTCCATGACATGGCACCAGTGGCACGCGGAATAGCCGATACTGAGAAGGATCGGTTTCTGCTCATGCTTTGCGCGTTCCAATGCTTCCTCTCCCCACGGATACCAGTCAACAGGGTTGTGCGCGTGCTGGAGCAGATAAGGGCTTGTTTCATGGATAAGGCGGTTGGTGTGCTTGGGGGTATCGTGCATTCGTATTTTCTCCAATGTATGGAATTAGTGGTCACGCGCTTAAAACAATAGGCGGGTGGTGTACGCCCGCCGTTACGAGTAAATGGATACCGCTACGGGGATTCGAACCCCGGTTTGGTGGCTGAGAACCACCCGTCCTAACCCCTAGACGATAGCGGCACATTAACAGAAAATAGAGAGAACTGCCCGGGAAGGACTCGAACCTTCACTACATGGTCCAGAGCCATGCGTCCTACCATTAGACGACCGGGCATTGACACACATTTATGAGTGTGCTGTACTTTAAGTATACCTTAATAGATCGCCTTTGTCAATTTTTCCGTAGGTGAATAGATTTAACTCTTGTTAGCATGTCTTATAGCAGTGCCTACGATTGTACCCAAACCAGCAAGAAAAGCGATAAATACACCCGCAACAACCCATTCCATCCAGTTCATCACTATTCCTCCAATTCATTACATCGGTATCACGGAAACTGAGATATTGGAGAAGGTATAGAAGATATTTAGGAACCCGATAAAAATCGTTGGGATCACAAAGACGCTCAAGAGGGCAAAAGTCCCCGTAGAAAAGGAGACACGCGTTGTTTCCTCATCGGAATCCTCCAGAAACATCGCTTTCACAATGCGAGCATAATAGTAAAGTGAAACGACGCTGTTTAGCAAACCGACAAGTGCGAGCCAATAATATCCTTGCTCAAGGACGGCGGCAAAGAGTAACCACTTTCCGAAGAAGCCGGCAAAGGGCGGAATTCCAGTCAGTGAGAAGAGGAAAATTGCCATCGCCCAAGCGACCAACGGCGCACGTGTGGCAAGCCCGCGGTATCCGTCAATCATCTCGGTTCCCTCCTCATTTGCAATCAGAACAACGATATAGAACGCGCCTAAGTTCATAAAGAGGTAAACGATAAGATAGAAGAGGATCGCACCGATACCTTCAGACGTGAGCAGAACACCCCCCATCAAGAGGTAACCACCGTGGGCAATGCTCGAATATGCCAACAAACGTTTTACGTTCTGCTGTGGCAATGCTGCAAGATTTCCAACCGTCATCGTCAAAGCGGAGACGATTGCCAACATAAAGGGCCAATTAACCGCTTGCATCAGTTCGGTGCTGCCAAATCCAGCATAGAAAAACCTGATGAACAGCGCAAAGCCTGCGGATTTTGAAGCCACGGACAAAAAGGCGGTTATAGGAATAGGTGCCCCTTCGTAAACATCAGGGGACCACATGTGAAACGGCACTGAGGCGATCTTATAGCCTACACCCGCAAGAACGAAGGTTATCGCAATCAACACGGCAAGGGGAGCCACCTCTCCAGATGCGAGGAGTTCCGTGAGGCGCACACTAATTTGACCGAGGTCGCCGGAGCCAGCCATCCCGAATAGGAAGGATAACCCGAAGAGCATCGTTCCAGATGCGACTGCGCCATACGTGATGTATTTGAAGGCAGCTTCGCTTGAACGCGGGTTATGTGTCAAGAAGCCAGCGAGAATATAGGAGGTAAGGCTTACCGTCTCCAACGAGATAAATATCATCAACAAATTGGTTGACGATGCCATCAAGAACATTCCGAGGGTGATGGCTAACAAAAGCGCGTAATATTCGCCTTTTAACCGTGCGTCAAGTTCCTCAGAACGGAGGGAAAAGAGAACCGTCGCGGCGGTTGCCAGCAGGAGCAGAATCTTGAAAAAAGTGGAAAATTCATCAAGTCGGATCATTCCGAAAAAGAGGGAAACAGGACTTCTAAAGGAAAAGTGTGTGATAAGGACAGCAGCAAATACACATACCAGACCAACAAGAGATAGGTATGCGACTGCGACACTCTCTCTATCCTTCACAACAAGATCGAGGAGAACAACAGCAACGGCAAAAATTACGAGTAAAATTTCTGGGCTGAAATAGAGGAGGCTTTCAATGTTGCTTAAGGGTTGCATACTTTCCACAAACCTCCTATATCGCGTTCAGGACATTTATGAGATTGGTAACCGATTCTCTGAACATGTCAATAGCAAAGTTGGGCCAGACACCGAGTACGATGGTTAAGATTCCGAGTGGTACAAGGGTCAGAATCTCACGTCCGTTGATTTCTGGAAGTGCTTCATATTTGGGGTTGAGATTCCCTAAGAAAACCCTTTGGAGTGTCCAGAGGAAATATGCGGCACCAACAACAATGCCTATAGTGGACAAGATCGTCAACATTTTGAATTTATCGTAGGCACCAAGCAAAGAGAGTGCTTCTCCGACAAATCCGCTTAATCCAGGGAGTCCTAAAGATGCCATGAACGCAACGGTCGTAATGCCGGTATAGACTGGCATTTTGCTTCCTAAGCCGCCGAAGCCGTTAATCTCACGGTGGTGCGCCCTATCATAGAGAACACCGACAAGCAAGAAGAGCATTGCACTGATGACACCGTGATTAAACATCTGGAGAATCGCGCCTGTGATACCCTCGTCATTTCGAGCCGCAAGCCCCAAGATGACGAAACCCATGTGTCCGATACTGGAATACGCCACCAACTTCTTAAAGTCGGTTTGTGCCAATGCGCAGAAGGATCCATAGACAATATTAATAAACCCAAGCAGTGCAAGACTATTGCCCCAAAAACCTATCCCATTCGTAAAATGGTCCAAGCCTTGTGGGAACATTGCCATATTTACCCGAACCAGCCCGTAAGTTCCCATCTTTAGGAGGATACCCGCAAGGATGACACTGATGGCTGTAGGTGCTTCAACGTGCGCATCGGGCAGCCATGTGTGGAAAGGAAAGATCGGCACCTTAACAGCAAACCCGATAAAGAAACCGACAAATACCCACATTTGGAAGTTTGGATCGGCGAGGGCGTGTCCTTGTGTAGCGGCTAAGGTGATGAGTGTCGGAATATCAAATGTTCGCAAGCCTTCAGCCACTCCATTAACGATATTGCTATTGAGGTAGACGGCTATCATCGCGACCAGCATTAGCACGCTGCCGAAGAGGGTATAGAGAAAAAACTTAATCGCAGCATATTCGCGGCGCGGTCCGCCCCAGATACCGATAAGGAAATACATCGGCAGTAGCGTCAACTCAAAGAAAACATAGAAGAGGAACAGATCTAAAGCCGCAAAGAACCCCAGCATCCCTGTCTCAAGTAACAGGAACAACGCCATATATGCCTTGATTCCTTTTTCAATGTTGCGCCAAGAGGCAATAACACAGATGGGACCTAAAAGTGCAGTGAGGAGTAAAAGCGTCACGCTAAGCCCGTCAATGCCAATATGATACTGAATATTAAAAGCCTGAATCCAAGGAATGTTGACGACGTACTGCGTTCCTGCAGTCGAGCGGTTGTAGGATATAAACAAAGCGACTGCGAGTACGAGCGGAATGAGCGTAAAAAGGAGCGTCACGCGCTTAACCAGTTCCTCCGACTCACGCGGTAGAAGCAAAACAACAACCATCCCGAGCAGTGGGACAAAAATCATTAGCGACAATAACATCTCGTGGGAATCCTCCTTCTCCCATCAAAAGGGCAGCTACAACGCCCGAAAAATTAAGATTAGCAATACAATTCCAGCCAGCACAACAAAAAGATATGTTTGGATCGCCCCGGTCTGAATACGACGGATTCTTCCACCGACTGCCCATGTAACCTGAGCAACGCGGTTGACGATACCGTCAACGACGCGGTTGTCAAAAGCACCAGTGAAGGCAGCGAGGATATCTCGTGTTACAACCCCGACACCATTAACGATACCATCAACAACACTCCCATCGAATTGGGCAAAAAGTCGTGCTTTCCACACCGTCAGTGCAACCAGTACACCGTCGTAAAACTCGTCAAAGTAGTATTTGTGCCAGAACAGGTTGTAGAGGGGCCGGAACGAGTTCGCCACCGACTCTGCAGACAAGGTTCGCCTATGATAAAACAGCCATGAGAGGAGTATACCTAATCCCGCAACGATGATAGATAGCACCATCGCAATCGTATGTGCGGGCCCGTGATGCCCATCATCTGCGTGTGTCTCATGTCCAGTGTCTTCTTCAGCTGCTACTGCTTCGGAAACACCGAAGAGTGATAGGGCGAAGCCTGCTCCGTCTGTTTTGGTGTCCGGCGAGACTTGCGCATGCACCGGGGCATGCAGATGTGGTTGTTGTGGTGGTTTTACATAGTCTTTGTTGAACCAGAGTGTATTCACGACGGGAAAGCTCAGTATTGCCAAGACGACGAGAGGCACGGTCATTGATAGTGGCGATTCGTGTGCCATGTCGTGCATTTCTTGGTTGCGCGGTTCGCCGAAAAAGGTCATAAAGATTAGGCGGAACATGTAGAACGCTGTAATCCCTGCGGCGGAGAGTGCTATTATGAACAGGATGTAGTGATGTACGGAGTTCCATTCCATCGCCCGTCCCAACACACCCGCTAAAATTTTATCTTTACTCCAAAACCCGGAGAAGATAAACGGCACACCGGAGATAGACAACGTCGCGATGAGCATTGTGACGAAGGTAATCGGCATCTTGTGGCGGAGTCCACCCATGTTCCGCATATCTTGGTCGGGCGGGATCTCGGAACCGTGTGCATGGACTAAATCGTGATCGCCGTGTTCATGCTCATGTCCGTGTGTATCCGCGTCGCCATGTTCATGCTCATGTGCATCGTGGTCCTCATTTGCATGGTCGTGTTCATCATCATGCGCATGGGCATGCATCGCGTGGAAAGCGTGAATCACACTTCCCGAACCGAGAAACAGCAATGCCTTGAAGAAGGCGTGCGTTGTGAGGTGAAAGAGTCCTGCGACATAACTGCCAACGCCAATCCCAAGCATCATATACCCAAGCTGACTCACCGTAGAGTATGCCAAAACCCGTTTAATATCGAAACGAACGATAGCAATCGTCGCAGCGACGATCGCGGTAATACCACCGATGTATGCGATGACGAGAGACGAGGTTTCTGTCAAAATCGGGAACATCCGGGCGGTGAGATAAACGCCAGCAGCAACCATCGTGGCAGCGTGAATCAAAGCACTGACAGGTGTGGGACCCTCCATCGCATCGGGCAGCCATGTATGCAGAGGCACCTGTGCGGATTTACCGACTGCACCACAAAAGATGAGGACACCCGCAATGGAGAGCCATACCATATCGCCGGTGTTTAAACTCGTAGCGAGGGCAAAAATACCACCTTCTCCGTAGAGCGAAAGCGTCTTAAATTTGGTGAAGAGCATCATCATGCCGATGAACATGCCGACATCACCGACACGCGTTGTCAGAAATGCTTTCTTACACGCATTCGCAGCGGAATCTTTTTCAAACCAAAAACCGATGAGGAGATAGGAGCAAAGCCCGACAAGTTCCCAACCGATATAGATGCCGAGTAGGTTATCCGAGACAACCAGAAAGAGCATCGAAAAGGAGAAAAGCGATAGGTAGGCAAAGAACCTCGGATACCTCGGATCACCGTGCATGTACCCCATAGAGAAGATATGGACGAGACTACTGACGAGTGTGACAACAATCAGCATGATTACGGTCACGCTGTCCAAGTAAAAGCCCATAGAGAACGTAATACTGCCGAGTGAAATCCACTTAACAGTATGTGCTTCCGGGTTGGGTACGACTTCCCGTAAGAGCAAAAGGGAACAAGCGAACCCGATCAGCATTGCTGCTGTTGACAGATAATCCTGTCGGGGAAAACTCCGTTTCGTCAAGCCCAAAAGCCCAAAGATAGCAAAGGCAGCAAGGGGACAAAGTAAGATGATACTTATTAAAGGAACAACCATATTTCTTTACGTTTAAGCCTTTCCTTTTTTTATAGTTGTCAGAAGAATGGCTGTCAGCCATCAGCAGTCAGTCATTTATGGCAGTGAAAGCGTTGGTGAATACCACACGTCCTCTTAACTGAAAACTGAAAACCGATAACCGATAACTATTTCAACCTTTCAAGGTATCCACTTCGTTCGGACGTATGCTACCGAATTCTCGGTAGATAGCGAGGATAATCGCTAAAAAGACAGCAGCCTCCGCTGCAGCGAGCACAATCCCAAAAATCGCAATAACCTGTCCGCTGATGTCCTCCGGTGGTGTCATAAAACGCGAAAACGCCGCAAAGTTCAGATTACATGAATTAAGAATAAGTTCAATGCCCATCAAAATACTGATGGCGTTCCGCCGAGTTAAGACAGCAAAAATACCGAGTGTAAATAGAATAGCACTGATAACGAGATAGTGTTGTAAGGTCATTTTACTCCCTAACCTCCTTTCGGGAAATCAGGGCGGCACCGATTAATGCCACTAAGAGTACCACGGAAACAACCTCAAACGGCAGTAGAAACTGTCCATTTAGAATCAGCGCGCCAATACGCTCGGTCGTCGGTGGTAGTTCGGTACCATCATCGATGAGATTTTTCCATGCCGGTGTATTCGCGATAACGGTGAGGAGCAACATGAGGAGTGCCACAGCAATAATACCTCCAAGGAGGAGCTGCCCGCGCTCAATATGAATGCGCATCTCCAAGCGTCCGCTTGTCATCATAACACCGAATAGGATGAGAACAAGTATGCCACCGACATAGACGATCACTTGTGTTGCGGCAAGAAAATCAGCCTGCAAAAAGACATAAAGCCCGGCAACGCCAAAGAGCGTTACCATGAGTGAGAACGCCGCGTGGACGATGTTTCGCACCGTGACGACAACGAGTGCTGAGGCAATCGTCAAGAACGCGAACCCGTAAAAAATAAATGTTTTAAGTGTAAAATCCATTCTTTAATGATTCAGTTTTTGTCCCGAAGTTCCGTTATCGGTTAGGTATTGCTTTGGTTAATCAAATCTTTTTTAACCGACAACTGATAACTGAAAACTAATAACTATTTCTCGTACATCTCCTGCTTATCAAAACTAAAGATAAGGTCTGATCGATCAAATTTGGAATACTCGATGCCTTCAAGCGTATCTTTCATCGTAAGGCACTCTGTCGGACAGACTTCGGTGCAAAGTCCACAATACATACAGAGGGACATATCAATATCGAACTTGTCCAGGTAAAAAACGACAGGGTTTCGCGTAACGATTCGCGATATCTCGTCGCCCGAAAAGGTTTGCGTTCGGTTCTCATCGGCTGATGGTTCAAGGCGGTCTATGACTTCCTGGGGGCCTTGCCGAGAGGTGAGATTCGTGACGGTTATTGCGTCTGCTGATTTTACCTTTTTGTCATCACCCTCAATGATACCGATGATTTCGCGTCCATCTTTGAGGTGAATCACGTTCATACTATCCCAAAGTTGTTCACCTTTCGGGAGTTTAGTGGCATCAATAACGATGCAATCGACCGGACAGATCATCTCGCACTTTTTGCATCCGATACAGTCCTCAGTGCGATTATAGAGCTGCCCGCGATACCCCTTCGGAATTTCCCGGACGTTCCGTTTCTTTTCATAGTCGTGTTCGTAGGGATATTGATGTGTGACATTCGGTTCAAAGAACTGTCTGATTGTCACTCGCATTCCCACGAGAACGGTATAAACGCCTCTGTAGATGTTTCGTATGTATTTGTCCATTTGTAGGTGTTCCCTCCAACATTAGCGGATACAGCGACTGTCCTAACTCGGTTGTGGTTCTGGCTTTTGCGCGAGTGTCCGTCCAGCGATCGTGTAAGCACAGATAAGCCCGATATAGATAATCGCGCAACTGATGATGATGCTAACTAAAGTATCCTCTGGGAAGATGAGTCCCCAAATGCCGGTCCCTAAGATGTTAAAGAAGGCAATCGGGATGAAGTACTTCCAGCACAGATTCATCAACTGATCTACCCGTAGGCGCGGCAACGTCCATCTCAACCACATCATCAAAAAGACGAGTGCGAGCGTTTTGATAACGAAGCCGGGGAATCCACCGAGAATATCGTAGCCCGGCAAGACACCCTCCCAACCACCGAGGAAAAGCGTCACGGCAATTGCACTCACAGCGAACATGTTCGCGTATTCAGCAATAAAGAAAAGCGCGAAGCGCATCCCGCTATACTCGGTATGGAAACCAGCAACAATTTCAGATTCGGCTTCGGGCAAATCAAAGGGGGTCCGGTTCACCTCAGCAATAGAAGAAATAAAGAAGATAAAGAATGCGATAAAGGTAAAAGGTGTTCGGAAAATAAGCCAACTGAAAATACCATTGGATTGACTTGATACAATCTCCGGCATGCTCAAACTTTCCACAAGCATCACGATCGTCAGGATAGAGAGACCGAGTGGAATTTCATAACTGACAATCTGGGCGGCGGAGCGCAAGGAACCCAACAGAGACCATTTACTATTCGAGGACCAGCCCGCCATAATCACGCCCATGACAATGACAGAGGAGATCGCCATGATATAAAAGATGCCGATATTAAAATCGCTCACTAAGATGTTTTGACCAAAGGGTATTCCCGCAAAGACAGCAAAGGAACAGGCAAAAATGATGTAGGGGGCAAGCAGGAAAAGGAATTTATCACCTTGTGGCGGAATATAATCCTCTTTGAAGATGAGTTTGACACCGTCGGCTAATGTTTGAAGTGTCCCCCACGGTCCAACTCGCATGGGACCCGTTCGGTTCTGGAAACGGGCGGCGACTTTGCGTTCTGCAAGCACTAATACCAAGGGGAGTAGTGGAACGACCGCAACAAAAATACCCGCACATGCAAACATTATGAGGACTGTGCCTACTTCCACAGGGAAATGCGCAGCAACCGCTTCCGGTAGTCGCGGAATCACAACATTCTGTATAAATTCCTCCGCCCAATTGAGTCCATCCTGTAACCCTATATTGGGAAAGAAACTTTCAGATATATTGAAATTTGGGAAACCTGCAAACATAGCCCTAAAATCCGACATCTAACCTCCTCTATCAGACGTGTTTACCGATCAACCTCTCCCATCACAATATCAATACTGCCGATAATTGCGATAATATCTGCCACCATTAAACCTCGACTGAGTTCTTGTAGCGCACTCAAAGCACTAAAGCAGGGAGAACGTCCTTTGAGACGGACAGGCTTCGGAGTGCCGTCACTGACAATGTAGAATCCGAGTTCACCACGCGGTGCTTCACTGCGGAAATAGATTTCACCTTTCGGTGGACGGACAGCTTTTAAATCTGCCATCACGGGACCACCGGGCAACCCCTCTGCTAAAATCTGTCGCACAATCCGTACGGACTGCTTCATCTCATCCATACGCACTTTGTATCGACTCCAGCAGTCACCGACAACCGCGCCCAATTCTGGAACATCCACAGCAACAGGCACATCAAAGTCAAATCTGTCATAGATGGAGTAGGGTTCATCTCGCCGGAGATCCCAATCCACACCCGAACCACGAAGGTTAGGACCCGTTGCGCCATAACTCAGCGCCATCTCCGCCGACATGACAGCAACCCTCATCGTCCGTTCCGAGAAAATGCTGTTTTTTGTCAGGAGTTCGTTGTATTCGTCAATCAGCGGCTCAAAATAATCAAGAAATTCTTCAATCTCGTCCAAGAAAGTCTGTTCGGCAATGGAACCGGGTTCCAGAGGGATGATTTCGGAGACACCACCGATGCGGATGTAGTTATAGGTGAGCCGTGCGCCGCACACTTTCTCGAAAAGGAGGAGTAACTTTTCGCGATCGCGAAAGGCATAAAGAAAAGGCGTAAATGCCCCAATATCCATCCCGTAAGTTCCGAAAGAAAGGAGGTGGCTCGCAATACGGTTTAATTCGCAAATAAGCACCCGTAGGTATTCCGCCCGTTCCGGTACCTCAAATTCACGCTTTTCATCCGCTTCCAATAACTTTTCAACAGCGAGGCAGAACCCCCAATTCTGGTTCATTGCTGCCACGTAATCCATCCGGTCGGTAAAGGGAATAATCTGCGGATAGGAAAGATTTTCGGAGTGCTTCTCAAAACAGCGATGCAGATAACCGATGTGTGGAATCGCTTCCCGGACTATCTCACCATCCAGTTTCAATTCTAAACGTAACACACCGTGTGTGCTTGGATGCTGAGGTCCCATGTTCACCACCATCTCATCGGCGAACGGTTTTAGTTCTATAATTTTGCTTTCAGTCTGTGGTGTAGTTTCCATAATACGGGTTCTGAAAAGCCTAAAGCGAATTAGAAGATTTGCTACTTATGTCTATCTATTTTCCACTATATATGATACTACTTTTGCGATTGAATGTCAAATCTTAACCTGTTCTCTGAGAGCCATTTAATGCTATCACGTAAATCTATAGGTCAATGCAAATACCACCTAATACGGTACACGCATACCACGATAGAATTCGGGTTCCTTGTAATCTTTGCGTAGAGGATATCCATCCCAATCATCGGGAAGCAGGATGCGGCGCAGGTCATTGTGCCCCTCAAAGAAAATCCCGTAGAGGTCATAAGTTTCGCGTTCATGCCAGTCCGCAGTTTTCCAGATATGTGAAACGCTTGGGAGATGAGGATTGGTTTTCGGTACTGTGGTTTTCAAAACTACATTATGCCGATGCCGCATGGCATAGATATGATAGACAACGGCAAATTCTTCATCCTTAGCACTCAAATCAACACCACTCAGACACATCAACGAATCAAACGCCAATGTGTCAGTCTCGGTGAGATATTGGCATACATCGACGATTGCCGAAGAAGCGATGCGAATGCTCGGATCACCAGCAAGTTCGGTGTCGAGACCGAGGATGGCTTCACCAAACTGCTCGGCTAAATTTTCATAAATTTCTTCCGGCTTCACGTAATTTCTACTCCATGGTCGTGATTAGAAATCACTCCTACAAAGGTCGTGATTAGAAATCGTCCCTACCTTTGGATAGGGAGATGTTCTAACTAAGCAGTGGTTTCGGTGCGCTCACCTTCTGCAGATGGCGCGTCCGCTTCAGCCTCAGTTTCGGTTCCTTCAAGTTCGTACCATTCTGTCTTTGTAAAGAGTCTTTTCAGGAACGGAACATCACCACGCTTGGCGACGGTCTGCGTTTTAATTTTCTCTTGTAACTTGAGTAGCCCTTCAATGAGTGCCTCCGGACGCGGCGGGCATCCGGGTACATATACATCAACAGGGATAATCCGGTCAACCCCTTTGAGGACGTGGTATCCGTGTTGCCAATAGGGACCGCCACTCGTCGCGCAGCTGCCCATCGAAATAACGTATTTCGGTTCCGGCATCTGCTCATAAAGCCGTCTGATACGTGTCGCCATTTTGAGCGTCACCGTCCCAGAGATGACCATCAGATCGGACTGACGCGGTGTCGCGCGTGGCACGCCTGCTCCGAACCGGTCAAGGTCGTAGTTAGAAGCAGCGGTTGCCATGAACTCAATGGCGCAACAAGCGAGTCCAAATGTCATGGGCCAGAGTGCGGAAGAACGTGCCCAGTTGGCGACAGCATCAACTGAGGTAACAATAACGTTTTTGTCCAGTTTCTCATCAATTATCATAACTCTCTTCCCTCCGGAGTGACTGCACTTCCAACTGCGTGGAGCGGATCCACTCCAGATCGCCTTTTGCCCAGACGTAGGCAAGTCCAACTAACAAAATAACAATGAAGACGAGCATCTCCAAGAACGCAAAGAGACCGAAGTCTCGGAAAACAACTGCCCACGGGAACAGGAACACAGTCTCCACGTCAAAAATGAGGAAAATGAGCGCGATAACGTAAAAGCGGGTGTTAAACTTAATCCGCGTATCGCCGATCGGATCTTCGCCGCATTCATAAGGAATATACTTTTCGCCTGAGAACAACTTGGTATGCAAGAGGCGAGAAACAGTGAGGTTTAAAACGACAAATAAGGAACCAACGATCAAGAAGATTAGTACATTTGCAAAGTTAAAAAGCATTCTGGATTATCCTTGAGAACCGCAATGTTGCAAAAACTTTTAGCATGGACGATCTCGTTCTTAAAATTATATACCATTTTACGTTGTTTTGCAAGTAAAAAATTTTGATCTGTACAGAAAATCTCGGATGAATTTAACACTCCCTCGTCAAATCCCCATGCTTTAGCTTGCGGGATGTAGACGGCATAAGGCGTGAAAGCCAATTTTAATTTGACATTCACCCAAAAAATGTAGTATAATTAGAGTATCCGTTGGACCGACATGTTTAGCATTACCGCTTGGTAATGTGTCGGTCCCACCCACTAAACAGGGGTAAAAACGGATAACGGATTCATCATGAGAAAGACACACAAATACAAACTTCAATCACAATCTAATACACTCAAGATTGGCAATATGCTTGACGATATGTGGCATATCCACGTGCATATCCTGCTGCTTGCGCGTAGGTATGAAGTGCTACCGTTTATTTAGACCACAATTTAGCAAAGTTAAGACAAGTTTTTT